>JAYVBB010000102.1:0-6253 GCA_043750715.1 Pseudomonadota bacterium
TCGAAGCTGACGATCCGGATCGGCCGACGACCTTCCGCCGCCTGGATCGCTTTCAGCGCGGCCATTGCGTTGTGCGCCGCGCCGAGACCCACGTCCCAGATCACGAGGGGGGCGTCGTCCTTTTCTTCCAGTCTTTCGAGCAGGCTCGACTGTGCCACGTAGAGTTCGTGGGCTTCCGTATCCGGAACGTCGGCTGGATGCATCGACTCGCCCGAGCTCGTGTCGTGGATCCGACCGAATCCCGCCGTCGTCAGGCGGATCTCGTACTTGCCGCGTTTGTCGGACGGTTTGTGCTTCTTTTGCTTCGGCACGACCATCGGGTGTTCCTGGTCGAACTGCACGATGTCGAGGCGTTTTTGCCTGTAGTACTCGGCGAACGTGCCGGCGAAGATGTGGCCGCGGATCTCGCGCATCAGATCCTGATAGAAATGCAGGTTGTGCTGCGAGATCAGGTGCCAGCCCAGGCCTTCGTGCGCCTTCATCAGGTGATGCAGGTAAGCCCGCGAATAGTTTTGGCAGGTGTAGCACGGGCAATCGGCATCGAGCGGCTCGGTCGCCATTTTGTACACGCCCCGCCGGAAGCGGAGCAGACCCTTGTGCGTGTACGCCGTACCCTGCTGCGCCATTGCCGTCGGCAGGATGCAGTCGAACATGTCGACGCCGCGGTGGACGGCTTCCAGCAGGTCTATGGGCGTGCCGACGCCCATCAGATACCGCGGGCGATCCAGCGGCAGGAGGTCCGCGGCCATTGCCGTGAACTCTTCCCGCTCGTCCTTCGTCTCGCCGACCGCGAGACCGCCGATGGCGAAGCCGTCGAACGGTAATTCTCTGAGGTAATGGGCGCTGGCTTTGCGCAGGTCTTCGTAGCAGGCGCCTTGGACGATTCCGAACAGGGCTTGCGGGCTGTCGCCGCGGGCCCGGAGGCTCCGCTTTGCCCAGCGGTGCGTGCGCTCCATCGCGCGGGCCGCGACGTCGTGGGCGACGGTCGACGGCACGCATTCGTCGAGCACCATCATGATGTCGGAGCCGATCGCCTTTTGCGTTTCGATGCTGAGCTCGGGCGACAGCAGGATCTTCGTGCCGTCGACGTAGCTCTTGAAGGCCGCGCCTTCCTCTTCCATCGAGCGGGAATTCGGCAGCGAGAAGATCTGGAAGCCGCCGGAATCGGTTAGGACCGACTTGTCCCAGCGCATGAAATTGTGGATGCCGCCGAACTTCCGGAAGACCTCCGGGCCAGGACGCAGCAGCAAGTGGTAGGTATTGGCGAGCAGCACGTTGGCGTTGGTCGCACGGAGCTCTTCGACCTTGATGCCCTTCACCGTGGCGTGCGTGCCGACCGGCATGAAGATCGGCGTCTCGACTTCGCCGTGGAGCGTGCGGAAGCGCGCCGCCCGGGCACGCGTGCCGGGGGCCGTCGCTAGAAGTTGGAAATCGAGGCGGCTCAAAGGGACCTTGTAGCTGAGACGGGTGGGGGTCATACCACCCTAGAAGCCGTCGTTCCAGCCCGTTACGACGCCCGGTAAAGATCGGTCGTTCTCATGCCGATAAGTCTTTGAATCCCGCAGGAGATTTAGAGATGCGCTTCTACCCGGGCCTGTGCCTCGCCATGGCAATTTTGCCGGCGTGCGGTACGCAGCAGGGCCGCAACGAGGACAAGTCCAAGAACCGGCCCGCCGGACTCCGGGACACCTGCACCGCCGACGCCGCCATGGCTCTGGCGCCCTCAATGACTCTCACTTCGCCGGTCGTCGACTCCGACTCGCTGGCGTTGACGCAGCGCCTGGGCCGTGGTCTTCCTGAAGGCCTGTCGACGAAGCTGGTCGCCACCGACGCCAGCGTTGGCGCCCGCCACTATGATTTCCGCTATGAAGCCGCCGGGGGCCTGCCCCTCTGCGACCATCTGATTCGCGCCCACGTCGTGGGCGACCGGACGCTGGTCGATGGCGAGCTGGCTCTTTCGTCCCTACCTGACCGGGTCGACCTCTCAGACCTGGTCTGGCTCGACGCCGAAGCGTCCGCGAAGGCTGCGGCGCGTTCGCTCGGCCTGGCTTCCCTGCCGCTCGAGCTGCGCAGCTCCAGCCGGTGCTTCCAGCTTCGCACGGACGGTCCCGCCGCGGCGTGGGAGCTACGCTTCCATCTCGGCGGCAAACCGTACGCGGCGATCGCCAACGGCAACCGCGTCACGAGCGTCGAGGCGAAATCGTTCGACGTCTCGGGCTCGGCCAAAGTCTTCGACTCCGGGCCAACCGGCGGCAGTCTCATCACCGTCGAACTCCCGGGTCTGCTTCCGGGCGACGGCCTTAGTAGCGCGCTGTTCCAGTCCGCCGTCGAGTCGGGTCCGCTAGCGCTCGAGCCGACGCGCGTCTACGACTACGAGCCGTCCGACCCGCGCTTCGCCGAGGTGTCGGCTTTCGCGCACGTCGAGCAGATGGCCGAGTGGCTGATGCTCCCGTCCCATCACTACCATATCGACTGCGTCCCGATCACGGTCAAGACCCACGTCGTGTTCACGGACCCCTACAGCGGTGAAACGTCGGTGAACAACGCCGAATATCACGGTGCGGACGAGACGCCGAACGGCTTCCCCGCCATCTACGTCGGCGACGGCGACGGCGAGCAGCTCGCCAACATCGCCGTCGACTTCGACACCGTTGCCCACGAGCTCGGCCACCACGTCATCTACCGGAAGCTGACGTCGAAACGGGGCACCTCGGCCGTCCTTCACGAAGGCCTCGCCGATTATCTGGTTTTCGCCAAGACGGGCGACAACTGCATTGGCGAGTCGATCTGCCCCGCCGGCAGCCTGGCCTGCGAGGTCGTCGGCCACTGCCTTCGCAGCGGCGAGAATCACCTGAGCTTCCTCGACGAGGACCTCCCGGTCGAGGCGCACCGGCGCTCCCAGCTGGTTTCGGGCATGCTGTGGGACCTAGGCAAAGTAGAAGGCATCGGCCAAGCGACCGTGGCGTCCCTTGTCATCAAAGGTATCGACTATCTGCTCCCGGCGAGCGACTACGGCGATCTCTTCAAGGCGCTGATGGCGGCCGACCTCGAGCTCTTCGACGGAGTCCACGCCTGCACCGTGCGCGAGCAGGCGATCCGTCGGGGATTTGCCGATGTGGTGCAAGAGATGGACTGCGCCACCGACGTAAGATAACGGGGTCAGGCACGTGCCTGACCCCATTGTAGGTGGCGGGGATTCAAAGCCTTTAGGGCTGTTGTTGGCTCGTCGGAGGACCGTTTTGCAACGATTCGCTGTCCGGCGAGGATTGGCAACTGTGGAAGAAAGTGGCGGCCAGGGCAATTCCAAACACCAAGGCCAAATACCATTTCACGTCGCGATACATGAAGCTCCAGGAGATCGAGGAAACATAGACCGGACTCTTGGTCAGAAAGCTGAGGGAGACTCGGTCGCTTGATTTCTGAACCCCATCATAGCACGTTCTGGGGATGAGAAATTTGTAAAATTCAGAAAATTATGTTAAATCATGTGGTTATAGGACGGCGTTAGCGAGCCTTGGCTTCTAGCTCTGCCCACCGGGCGTACAGCGACTCGACCTTCGCCTCGGCGCGATGGAGCTCCTTGTAAACTTCCTGGAGCTTGGCTGACGAGGAGGCGATCTTCGGATCGGCTGCGGCGGCCTGCTTCTCCGCCACCACCTTCTCGGCGGCATGAATCTCGGCCTCCATCCGGTCGTATTCCCGCTGATCGTTGTAGGACAGGCGTTTGCCGCGGCTGCCTTCGCGACCCGGCGTCGCCGCCTCCGCTTCGGCGGCGGCCTGTGCGGCTGCTGCTTTCGATTTTGCTGCTTTGGAGCCGACGTTCGCCATCTCCCACTGCTCGTAGTCCGCGTACAGCCCGACTTTGCCGACGCCGTCGAGGCCGACGATCATGTTCGATACGCGGTCGACGAAGTAGCGGTCGTGGCTGACCAGCACCAAGGCGCCGGGGAATTCGCCGAGGCTTTCTTCGAGCGCTTCCAGCGTCGGGATGTCGAGGTCGTTGGTCGGTTCGTCGAGGAGCAGGATGTCGGCCGGCTCGAGCATTAGCTTGGCCACGAGGGCCCGCGCCTGCTCGCCGCCCGAGAGCTCGCCGACGAGCAGGTCCAGCTGCTCCGGCCGGAACTGGAAGCGCCGTGCCCAGCTGGCCACGTGGATCGACCGGCCCTGGAAGACGACGGCGTCGGCCCCTTCGCAAAGGTAGACCTTGAGGGTCGATTCCGGATCGAGGCGGGCCCGCTGCTGATCGAAGTAGACGACTTTCAGCGCGTCGGCGCGCGCGATGTTGCCGGTGTCGGGTTTGGTTTCGCCCGTCAGCAAGCGCAGCAGCGTCGTCTTGCCGGCACCGTTGGCCCCCATCAGGCCGACGGCCATCCCGGGCGTCAGCACCATGTTCAGGTCTTTCAGGATGACGCGGCCGCCGAGGCTCTTGCCCACCTGCTCGAGCGCGAGCAGACGCCGCGACTTGCGGCCGGTCGCCGTGAAGTCGATGCCGGTCGAGCCGGTGCGAAGGCGCGCTTTGACGCTCGCGAGCTCGCCGATCAGGTCGTGCGCCTGGTCGATCCGGTAGGTCGCCTTCGTCGTCCGGGCGGGCGGCCCGCGCCGGAGCCACGCGACTTCGCGCTTCACTTTGTTGGCGAGCGTCTCGGAGACTTTTTGCTGGTTGGCTAGGTATTCGATGCGCTTGTCGAGGAAGCTCGAGTAGCTGCCCTCGCTGAGAAAGACGCCGTCGGGATAGGTCGCGTTGATTTCCGCGATGCGGACGACGGTGCGTTCGAGCAGGTAACGGTCGTGGCTCACCATGACCCAGGCAAAATTCGCCGAGGTCAGCAGCTTTTCGAGCCAGATGATGCCTTCGAGGTCGAGATGGTTGGTCGGCTCGTCGAGCAGCATCACGTCCGGCTGCTGAGCGACGCTCGCCGCGAGGCTGACGCGCTTGACCCAGCCGCCCGACAGCTCGCCGATCTTTTTCTGCGGGTCGTCGAAGCCGAGCTGGCCCATGATCACGGCGGCCCTAACGGAGGCGTCGTCTTCGTCGACGCCCGAGTCGCGGATCGCGGCTTCGATGATTTCGGCGCAGGTCTTGTCCTTCGGGAATTGCGGCACCTGCGGGACGTAGACCATCCGGAGGTTCCGCTTCACGGCGACTTCGCCGTCGTCGGTTTCCTCGAGGCCCGCAAGGATCCTGAGTAGCGTCGACTTGCCGGCGCCGTTCGGGCCGATGATGCCGAGCCGGTCCTTCTCGTGGACGGCGATCGACAAATTCTTGAATAGGCGGCGGGCGTGGTAGGCCTTCGACAGGCCCTGGCCGCCGAGCAACACGGCGCTCATTTCGGCTCCCTCAACGTGCGCCAGTCGCGGTGGATCTTGAAACGGTTCTCGCGGCTGCCGCGCCCCGTCGTGACCTGGTACTTGTCGAGGACGCCTTTGTTCACCAGGTAGTCGACGTCGGCCGGCGCGACCTTGGCGTCGGCCGTCAGCTCGGTCTCGGAAATGTCGCGGCCGTGGGTCTCCTTGAAGGAGGCTACAAGCCGCGAGATGCGCATGATTGTGAATTCGTCCATTGCGGGGTCAACTTACCCTAAACCCTCGGCAGGGACGAGCAGGTCTTACCGGCAGCGCCTCCAGGCGAGGCCCAGGCCGCCGACGCCGCTCGGGAGGGTGCCGTCGTCGGTTTCAACCGTGATGAGGCCGTGCTTGTTGGATGCGCCGGAGTTGTCGACGCTGACCTGGGTGTTGATGTTGAGCGCGCGCTGCGCGCCGCAAGGCGACCAGACTTCGGCGTTCAAGCCGAGCGTGTCCTTGATGTCGTAGTTCTGGTCGATCGGGCCGGCGAAGTTCGTGGACAGGCGGGCCGTCGCGGTTTGACCTTGGAAATAGTAAGAAACCGACTGAGTGGCCCGGACGCCGCGCTCGAGCGAGACGTAGCCGCGGTGCTCCATCGTCCGGACGCTGTAGGACCAGCCGCTCGGGAAGTCGAGGTCGATGTTCAGCTGGCAGTTCTTGCGCTTTTGGTTGAACGGGATGCCGGGGCCGACTTCCGCGATGTACTGGTCGAAGATCAGCCGGACGCCCATGCGGTCGGCGGAGATGTTCGTCGCGACCGAGCCGGCCGGGCAGCCCGTGCCGGCGTAGCTGAGGTTGCGGAGGCGGACGTAGCGGGGGGCGCTCTGGGCTTGGGCTTCGGCGGTGAAGAGAGCCGCGAAGGCCGTCGCGACCAGGGCTGCTTTCAGGGTGTTGATGGCTTTCATGGGGG
>JAYVBB010000103.1:0-5281 GCA_043750715.1 Pseudomonadota bacterium
CCAAAAGCCTCGGCGCCGAACGGCACCTACACCTCCGGTAGCCGCACACTGACGTTCACGGCCAACACGGTGTCCTACACCGGCAATCAGGTCAAGAACTGCGTCGCGAGCTACTCGTTCCAGGCGGCGACCAAGTCGATCCGGATCGATTTCAAGACGGCTGGCTGCCGCGAGAACATGTGGCTGCGTTTCAGCTCCAGCCAGGACCAGGTCTGCTTCATCGCCGACGGCGCCAACCCTGGCGACGCGGCCTTCGCGACCTCCCCGGGCGGAGCTGCTTGCTACAGCAAGTAATCCGCGCTATCTAGTCCCTGACACGACATCCCCCACGCCGCCGTGGGGGATGTTTTTTTGGGGAGAATCGAGATGAAGAAGAACGTGCTCATCACTGGCGGCGCCAGCGGCATCGGCCGGGCCATCGCCCGCGTCCTCGTTCAAAACGGTTGCAACGTCGTCCTCGCCGCCCGCGATGCCGCGCGCCTCGAGAAGACCGCCGCGGAACTCGGCCAGCTCTACCCCAAAAGCGTGGCGACGGTCGTCTGCGACGTACGCGACGCCGCGTCGATCAACCTCGCGGTCGCCTCGGCCCGCAAAGCCTTCGGCCCTCTCGACGTCCTGATCAACAACTCCGGCCTCGGCGTTCAGTCAAAGATCGTCGACTGCACGGAAGAGGAATGGGACCTGGTTCTCGACACCAACCTCAAAGGCACTTTCCTGATGACCCGGGCCGTCCTCCCCGACATGATCGAGCGCCGGTCGGGCCATGTCATCAACATCGCCTCGCAGGCCGCTAAGCACGGCTACTCGGGCGCCGGCCCCTACTGCGCGTCCAAATTCGGCGTGCTGGGTTTCGGCGAAGCCCTGCAGAAAGAAGTGCAGGCCTACGGCATCCTCGTCAACTCGCTCTGCCCGGCGCTGGTGCAGGTGCCCGAACCGGCGACGGAGAAGGACGTCGATCAAGGAGTCCTGCAGGCGTCGGACGTCGCGGCGACGATTCTCTTCATCCTGCAGCAACCGCGCCGCGTGAAGTTCGAAAACATCGGGCTCTACAACGCAAAGTGGTCGCCGGACTCCTGAGCGTCCCGCTCAAAGCACGAGATCGAACCGCAACGCTTCTTCCGGCGCGCCGCGCACGCTGACCTTCACGACGACCTGCCACCAGCCAGGCATCTGAAAGTTCAAACCCTCGATGCGGAATTTGCCTCGGCCGAGCGGAGTGACGCGCGGCACGCTGCCGAGCCCGTGCAGATGCTGGGGCATGTCGGCGGCCAGCTCGAGCACGGCGCCGTCGACAGGGGTTCCATCCTTGGCTTCCACGACGACCGTCCACGCGTGCAGCTCCGCCACGGGAACCCGACTCTCCGGCCCCTCGGCGGCATACCGCACGACGAAAGTAGTCCCCGTTTTGACTCGCGAAAGGTCGAGATCTTCGGGAATCTTCGACTCTGCCAGGCGCTTCATCTGATCCTGATAAGCAGGATGCGCCGTCGCGGCGCCAGACCACGCGGCAGCGAATAAGACCGCACGAGCGATCAGGCATCGTCTAAAATGGATCATAAGCACCCCGTCACTCCATTTTAGACTACATGAAACGCTGGGTCCTCCTTCTTTTGCTCTGGTCCCCGTCCGCCTCCGCGTGGACGGATGCCGAAGTGCGTCTGCTGCAGTCTTTGTCTTTGTCGCGTTTGAAACCTCTGACTCCCGCAAGCTTTCCGACCAATCGCGCCGCCTTCTCTCCCGCGGCACGCGAGCTGGGCGAGCGGCTGTTCTTCGATGAGAATTTTTCCCGCGACGGCAAGACGAGCTGCGCCGGGTGTCACCGCCCTGAGCTGGCCTTCGCTTCCGACAGGCTGGTGCACTCCGAGCAGCGGGGCTACCGCAGCGTTCCAACCCTTCGGGGATCGGGCTGGGGCCGCTTCTACTTCTGGGACGGGCGGCGAGACAGCCTTTGGGCCCAGGCAGCAGTCCCGCTCACGAATCCGGACGAGCACGGTCTGACCAGGACGGAGATCGCTCGCTACGTCACAGGGAAATATTCGGGTCTCTACCGACGCGCTTTCGGCTCTCGCCCTGAATCCGTCGACACGACTACGGCCCACGTCGGCAAGTCCCTTGCAGCCTTCGAAGCGACGCTCACGCCGACCCGGTCACCTCTCGACGACTACGTCGACGCGCTGCAGTCCGGTGCGGCGCGGCCGCCGATTCTCGGTTTTTCCGCCTGCGCCGAGCGCGGGCTCGAGCTCTTCGTGGGTCGCGGGCGTTGCATTCAGTGTCACAACGGCCCTCGCCTCACCAACGAATATTTCCACAACACCGGCGTGCCGCTCCGCGACCAGACGGACCGGGCCGACGGCCAGTTCGTCTTCGTCGGCGAGCTGAAGAAAGATCCGTTCCGCTGCGACGGACCGCACGCCGACGGCGCCCGCGTGGCGGGACGCTGCCTTCACGTCGAAACACTGCCGATCGAGCCACGACTCGCCGGAGCCTTCAAGACGCCCACGCTCCGCGGCGTCAAGCTCACCGCTCCCTACATGCACAACGGCGTCTACGCCACCCTCGACGAAGTGATCGACCACTACGATCGTGCCGACGTCGGCAATCTCGGCAGTCCCGAGATTTTCGCCTTGGCGCTGACCGCCGAGGAAAAAGCGGCGCTCAAGTGCCTGTTAGAGACCTTGTAGGGCTTGGTTGGCGAAGGCGACGTCGTCCTTCACCTCGGCCACGACCCGGTCCGCGATGACCGGCGACCAACCGTAGTAACCGAAAGCCCGGACGATCCAGGTCTCGCCGAGCACGCGGGCCTGACCCAGATCGCCGCCGGTAGATCCCGGTCCGAGCTGCGCCGGCTCGATCGAGAAGTTCGTCTGGCCTCCGCCCCCCGCCACAGCGTTCGCGACGCGCCCGATCCGGCGGTCGGGCTGGTTGCTCGCTGCCGCTTCGCGGTCGCGGCGCACCGCGACTCCCGTGACGACGTGGCAGCTTGCGCAGCCCGGATCTCCGGACTCGTGCAGGCTGGGATCGTTGACGCGCTGGTAACCTTCCCGGGTCGCGGCAGCAATGTCCACTTCGGAGACCCGGCCGACGAGAAACTGCGCGTTCTCGAAGCCGAGCTCGCCGTCGAGCTTGCGGAAGAAGGCGTAGTCCTGGAGGCCCGTGGAAAGAAAGGCCGGATCGCGCTCATCCTGGGGCAAAGCCAGCAGCGACTCCTGCAGATTCTTGTCGAGCGCGAGCAGGCTTCCCGGCGCGTCGTCGAAGACTTCGATCTCCCCGGACGTTACAGCGCCCACCGTCCGGCCGGCGGTCTCGAACGCGAAGTTCAGCGGGATGCGGTCGAGCAGCGTGCCGCGCGGCGCTTGCGCGGTCCCGAGGTAACGCCGACGCTCCGCGAGAGCTTTGGTCGGTAGGTATTTCGCGAAGAACCAGCGCTGCGCGAAGCCGGGCTTCGGCCCGGGATACTTCGGATCGGGCTCGCCGTCGCCGAGGCGCGCCCGGTCGGTGACGGTCATGGACTGGGTCAAGGATTCGAAAACAGTCTCTTCCGAAAGGGTAGTGGTGACGTAGTGCTTGAGCTTCGGCAAGGCGGCGGGCGCGCCGAACGCCAGGCGCAAAGCGCCGCTCGCCGTCGCGTCCCTGAGACCGTCCACCCGTTGCAGGAACGTCCTCCGGAGTCCGGTCAGGGCGTCCTTCGCGGGTTCGTAAGCTTGACGAATGGCCGCTTCGGCCTTGTCTCTGGTCAGCGCGTTCTGCTGCTTGAGCGCCGCCAGCGCGGCGGCAGCTGCGGCGTCGGCCGCGGCGATCTTCTGCCAGGAGCCGTCCGCCGGGTCGCCGGCGAACGAGAAGACCAGATGGAATGCCTTGTCGTCGCTCGTTCCCCAGTGCTGCTGCGAGCCGACGCCCTCGCCTTGCTGGACGACGCAAGAGACCGGGCAGTCGGCGACGCCGAATTTCTGCACGGAGAGGCGGATCCGCGGGCGGCAGCCGAGGTGCGCCGGCTCATTTGCTACGGACCTCGTCCAGGCGGTGGGCACGGGAAAATCAGGAATGCCGCAAGGAACGAAGCGGATCGCCGTCACGTACCAGCTTTTCCACTGGGTCTCGGGAGCGTCGGTCCAGGCCTTTTGCGCTTCGTCGGCGGCGAATGGATTGAGCTCGCCGGCGGCCGGCGACGTCAGAGCGGGGAGCAGCTGGTCCCGGTAGAAGGCGAACGACATGACGCGCGCCAGCGGAATCAGCGCGGAGTCGTCCAGCAGGTCCGTCAGTTGGCTCAGGCTCGCGAAGGGACGCTTCAACGTCTGGTGATCCAAAGGCAGAAGAATCGCCAGGTCTTCGGCGTCGAACGGCTGAATGCCGTCCGCGCCTTGATCGCTGCGAACGCCAGACGCGTCGGTGCGGGCCTTGCACGCGGCAACTGCCAGCGCGACGACCAGACCCGAAGCGACGAACGCTTGCACTTGGAAAGAAATGATCAGCTCCTGTCCGGCATCAGCTGCACGAGCTTCGCTTCCGACGGGACCATGCGGTCGACGTCGACGTAGAAGACCATGTAGTACCCCGGCGGGTAGATGTGGCGCATGCCTACCTGAGGCACGGTGACGGAGATCTTATTGCCGCCGCCGGCTGTCTGGAGGTTGGCCAGGCGCTCGCCGAGGTCCATGCTGTGCGTCACGGAGTTCAGCTTGATCATGGTGACTTTGAACTTCTGCGAGGAGTTGTTCACGGTCAGGTCGAGCTTCTGGCCGTACTTGACCCGCTGCGTCTCCTTGTTCTGGATCGACGGGCGGTTCGCCGCGTCGTAGTAGGGCGGGTAGAAGCGCTCGAAGAAATGCTGCTCCGCCGGGTTGGCTTCCGAGGTGTAGCCGGGCGAGGTGTCGAGCTCGAGCTTCTTCGTGCCGTTGTTGCTGATCGCCGCGCGCTGGACGTTGCCGCCGCCGAGGAACACGCTGCCGTCGGGCAAGAGCACGGCCGACGTGTGGTAGAACCGCGCGAACCGGTGCGGGTTCATGACGAGGCGGCAGAAGCCGTTGCGCACTTTCGGAGACTGACGGCCGGGGACGCGGACCCCGAAGTCGCAATCATCGAGCTGTCCCGGAGTGAGCTCGTCGGGATCACCGGCGAGCGCCGTCGTGTCGGCCGGATCGCGGGCGGCGCGATAGAGCATCGGGAAGAAGTTGGGCTCCACGTAACCGTAGTTGCCGCCGCCTAGGACCATGAAGTCTCCCGTAGGCAAATACAGTGCGACGTGGTTCAGGCGGCGATCGAGGTTGTTGCCCCCGGCAAAGCT
>JAYVBB010000104.1:0-2764 GCA_043750715.1 Pseudomonadota bacterium
CCGAGCAGCGACTCGACGAGCAGGCGGTACATCCAGCCGGCCGACCCGGTATACCAGGTCCAGCCGCCCCGCCCCGTGTGCGGTTCGACGGCGTAAACGTCGGCGGCCACGACGTAGGGTTCGACGTTGTAGCGGGCAATGGCGTCAGGGCTCGCCCCGTGCATGACGGGGTTGATCATCCGGGCGAGCTCCCACGCCGTGTCGGCGCGGCCCATGGTCGCAAACGCCATCGCCGTCCAGATGGCGGCGTGAGTGTACTGGCCGCCGTTTTCGCGGACGCCGGGGACGTAGCCCTTGATATAGCCGGGGTTTGGGATGGCCTCGTCGAACGGCGGGTCGAACAGCTTGATGATGCCGTTGGTCCGGTCGACGAGGCGCCGCTCGACGGCCGCCATCGCCTGATGGGCCCGGGCTTTGTCTCCGGCTCCCGACAAAATGGCCCAACTTTGCGGCAGGGAGTCGATCTGGCATTCGCTGTTCTGGCGGGACCCGAGTGGTTGGCCGTCGTCGAAGTAGGCGCGGCGGTACCATTCGCCGTCCCACGATTCGGCTTCGATGCGGCCTTGGAGCGCCTTCTTTTCCTCGCGGCAGGTCTCGGCGAACGGCGTGTCGCCGTAGAGGCGAGCGACCTTCTCGAAGTCCTCGAGCACGGCGCACAGGAAGAAGCCCAGCCAGACGCTCTCGCCCTGGCCGTGCTCGCCGACGAGGTTCATGCCGTCGTTCCAATCGCCGCACCCGATCAGAGGCAAGCCGTGGCGGCCGAAGCGCAGGGCGCGGCGGATGGCCCGCACGCAGTGGTCGTAAAGGGAGCCCGACTCGTCCGCCCGCCGGGGTTGGTCGCCGTAGGCCTCCTCGTCCGGTTTGACTTCGCGCCCCTCCAGGTAGTCGCAGGTGATGTCGAGGATGCCCGTGTCGCCGACCCCGAGAACATAGCGGCTGGTCGCGAACGGGAGCCATAGATAGTCGTCGGAGAAGTGGGTCCGCACGCCGAAGCCCGACGGCGGATGCCACCAGTGTTGAACGTCGCCCTGGGCATATTGGCGGTTGGCGCAGCGCAGGATCTGGTCCCGCAGCATCCGGGGCTGCGCATGCAGAAGTGCCATCGTGTCCTGGAGCTGATCCCGGAAGCCGAAAGCGCCTCCGGACTGGTAGAAGCCGGTGCGTCCCCACAGCCTGCTCGCGATCGTCTGATAGATGAGCCAGCCGTTGATCATGACGTCGAAAGCCGGCTCCGGCGTGCGCACGCGCACGCCGGACAGCGTGTGGCGCCAGTAGGATTGCACCTCGTCGAGGGCGGTCTCCGCCGGGCGGACTTTGCTGAAGCGGCGGACCAGCGTCCGCATGTCGTCGACGTCGCGACCGACGCCGAGCGTGAAGGTCAGGGTCTTTTCCTCGCCGGGCGCGAGCGTCACCGGCGTTTGCAGGGCGCCGCAGGCGTCGAGAGCGGCGCCCGTACGGCCGGAAAGCTTCTGTAAGCGCATCGCCTGCGGCGCGCCCCAGCTGCGGTGGCGGCCGAGAAACTCCGCCCGGTCGCCGGTCAGGGTGCGCGTCGCTTCGCTGCAGTCGAAGAACGCCACCCGCCCGCCGAAGTCGGCGTGGTAGGGATTGCGCGCGCACAACGCCCCGTTGGTGGAGTCGACCTCGGTGATGACGTGCATGCCCGTCTTCCGTTTCAGCTCGCCCAGCACCCATTCGACGTAGCCGGTGACCGTCAGGCTGCGGGCCTGGCTCCCCCGATTGGTCAGCTTGATGCGCGTGATCTTGACCGGCGCGTCGATCGTCACGAAAGCGGTGAGCTCCGAGGCGATGCCGTTCTGCTCGTGCGCAAAGATCGAATAGCCGAATCCGTGGCGCGTGACGTAGTCGCCGGGTCCGCGGACGGGCAGGGGAGTGGGCGACCAGAACTCGCCCGTCTCCTCGTCGCGCACGTAGAACGCCTCGCCGTCGAGATCCTGCAGCGCGTCGTTGCTCCAGGGCGTCAGCCGGAACTCATGGGCGTTCTCGCACCAGGTATAGGATCCGCCGCTCTCCGAGACGAGCGAGCCGAAGTGCTGGTTGGCGAGCACGTTCACCCACGGCGAGGGGGTCGTGTCTCCGTCCTTCAGGTGGATGACGTACTCACTGCCGTCCTCGGCGAAGCCGCCGACGCCGTTGTCGAAGGCCACCGGCACTTTCTTCAGCGAGGTGGGCGCCGCGGCCCGGGGCGTCGTCTTGGGCGTCAGAATCGCCAGCGGACCGCCCTGCCAGGCGCGTTTCTCTGCTTGCTCCGCCAACGTCCCCGACGTGTCGACGAACACCGCGCGGGCGACCGTGAGCATCAGCGTGCGGTCGTCCTCGCCCATCTGCTCGACGCGCCGGATGAAGATGCCGCCGCGCGTGTCGAGCAGGCGGGAAACGTGGTTGGCTTGCACGGCCGTCAGCAGTCGTTCGTGGAGGTCCTGGCGATAGCCCGAATCGTCCTCGTTCCACACGACGAGATCGGCTTCGAGGCCGAACTCGCGCCAGAAGGAATGGGCCCTGAGCATTTCCTCGAAGGTCGGGAGTCCGTCCGTCGACGAGATGCGAAAGAGCACTACCGGCAGGTCGCCGGAGATTCCGTAAGCCCAGAGCCCGGCTTGACCGCGCCGGTTCTTCTGCAGGACGGAGCTCTTTGCCCGGAGCGTCGCCGTCGGAAAAAGGATCGCCGAGGCCAGTCGCATGTAGACCTGGGCCTGGCGGTCGCTGATCTGCCGCTGGCGCATGACGACGTTGCGGTGCGTCCAGG
>JAYVBB010000105.1:0-3643 GCA_043750715.1 Pseudomonadota bacterium
TCGTCGACGACCAGAACTTTGGTGCCGTCGAGGCGCACTGCGGGGGCATCGGGCTTGCGGATTTCGGCGGACGGCCGGAACTCTTCGATGCGGGGCGCCGACACGGTACCCGGGTCGACGGTCACGGTGAACACGCTGCCTTTGCCCGGGGTCGTACCCGTCAGCACGACGTCGCCGCCGAGGAGCTGCGCCAGGCGGCGCGACAGTGCGAGGCCGAGTCCCGTGCCGTAGCCGGGACGGTGGGTTTTCGTCTCTCCCTGCGAGAATAGGCTGAACAGGCGCCGCGCCGTGTCGTCCGCGATGCCCGGGCCGGTGTCGCTCACTACGAAGGCGAGCTGGCGGGTGCCGCCGGAGCCGGCGAGCACTTTGATGCGGACCTCGACTTCACCGCGGGACGTGAACTTGATCGCGTTGCCGACGACGTTCACGAGCACTTGCCTCAGGCGCATCGCGTCCGTGCAGATGCGGTCGGGGACCAGAGGATCCGATTTCACGGTCAGGAGGATGCCCTTTTCCCTCGCCTGCAGGCCGAGCAGCGAGGAGATGTCGGTGATCACTTCCGCTAGCTCGACTTCCTGGAGCTCGATCTGGAATTTACCCGCTTCGACTTTGGACAGGTCGAGGACGTCGTTGATGATGTTGGAGAGCAGCTCGCCGTTGCGACGAATCGCGGAGATGGCCTCGGCCCGGTCGCCCAGGCTTTGGCTGGGGTTCATCAGAAGCTCGGAAAATCCGATGATCGCGCCGAGCGGCGTCCGGATCTCGTGGCTCATGTTGGCGAGAAAGCGTGTCTTGGCGCGGTTGGCTTCCTCGGCGGCGTCCTTCGCGACGCGGAGCTCGCTGTCAGCGCGCAACCGGTCGGTGATTTCCTGGCGCAGCGTGGCGTGGGTGCCGGCGATCTCTCGGTTGCGTTTGCGCAGTAGCAATAGCATAGCCGCTGCCAGCACAATCAAGGCGGCAATCATGGCTATCCCGAAGGCGAGGGCCATGGTCGATGCGGCAAGCGAGTCGAGCATCAGTCGTTCGGTCTCCCGTGCGCGAAATTTTCGGGTTGTGGATCGTGGTTTGCTATGAGAACCATGCAAAGGCCATTCCTAAATTGGAGGAAGTCTTGACCCCTGAATGTTCCTCTCATGACGAGCCGTTGCTTTCGATCTACGCTAACGACTCAGCCGTGGCCGACATTCTTCCGCTCTTCGTCTCTAACGTACCAAAATACCTTGGAAATCTGGAAGCGCACATCGGCAACGCCGATTGGACGATGGCAGCGCGCGTCTGTCACGACCTGAAAGGGACGGCGGGCGGCTACGGCTACCCCGATATCGGCGCCGTAGCGAAACGCCTCGAATCCGAGGTCAAAGGTGCGCGTTCGCTAGACATCTTGAACGGCCTGCTCGCAGAAGCCAAAATTCTCTGCGAACGGGCCAGGCGTGCTCTACCGGATGCGGAATCGTCCGCCACTTGAAGCGATTCCGCGACAACTGGAGTCAAAAGACTACAGTTTGGATGACCGGCCAGCCTATTCCTTTTGCGGTGCGCCACAAATTCCCCTGGCACGCGTCTTGCTCTTTGCCCTTTGACGGACGTTTCCCCGAAAAGATCTTCAAAGAGGAGGGTCCAGCCATGCACTGGATGCAAAGTACGCACGCCGATCAAAGTCTGGCGCTCGCCGGCAAGCTCGGCCTCATCCAGAAAAAAGGCATCCTCCTCATCGACGACGACGAGCTCTTTCGCGCCCTTTTCAAACAAGTCGCCGACTCGGTCGGCATCCCGGTGACGTGTCATGCGTCGTTGTCGGAAATGCACTCGTTCGCCGCTTTGAAGGACTTCGACGTCGCGGTCTTCGACTATTACCTGGAGTCGTTCCGCGGGCCCGAGATCGCCGAATACGTCGACGTATTCTTCCGCGAGCTGCCAGTGATTCTCATTAGCGGCAACGACATCGACGGCGACAGCCAGCGCATCTGGCCGTCCTGTATCCGACGCTTCGTGGCGAAGTCGTCGGGACCCTACGCGATCATCGAGCGGGCGCTCGATGCCGTGGCCTCGGCGCGCGGCATGCCCCAAGCCAAGGCATCGTGTGATCTGAGCTGAGGGCTCAGAACTCTTCGTTGAACGCGACGTCTCCGCTAATGCCCATCTGGTAGGCCGAAACTCGGCGTTCGAAGAAGTTGGCCAGCTCCTGGACGTCCTGCAGCTCCATGAAGCCGAAGGGATTCTTCACCGAGTAGATCGGGGGAATGCCGAGGCCGGTCAGGCGCTGGTCGGCGACGTACTGGAGGTATTGGCGCATGTCGCGCGTCGAAAGCCCGGCGACGCCGAGATTCAGGACGTCGTCGGCGAAGACCATCTCGCATTCGACGGCTTCGTCGATCATTTGCACGATCTGGCGCTTCAGCTCGTCGTCGAACAGGTCGGGCTCCTCGCTCCGGGCCTGCTTGATGACTTCGAAGGCGAAGCTCATGTGGGCGCTCTCGTCGCGGAAGACCCAGTTGGTGCCTGCCGCCAAGCCGTGGAGGAGGCCCTTGGAACGCAGGAAGTAGACGTAAGCGAAGGCCGCGAAGAAGAAGAGGCCTTCGATGCAGGCCGCGAAGCAGATCAGGTTCAGCATGAACTGGCGGCGGTCGGATTTTGTCTTCAGTTCGCTGAGATGGTTGATCGAATCCATCCACTTGAAGCAGAACTCGCCCTTTAGCTTGATCGAGGGGATGTTCTCGAGCGCCGAGAACGCCGCCTCCCGTTGCTTGTCGTCGACGAGGTAGGTGTCGAGCAGCGTCAGGTAGAATTGGACGTGCAGCGCTTCCTCGTAGAGTTGGCGCGACAGGTACATGCGCGCTTCCGGCGAGTTGACGTGCTTGTACAGGTTCAGGACCAGGTTGTTCGACACGATCGAGTCGCCGGTGGCGAAGAACGCCACCAGACGGTTGATCAGGTGCCGCTCGGCTTCCGACATCTTCCGTAGATCCGCGACGTCCATCGAGAAGTCGACTTCGTCGACCGTCCAGGTGTTCTTGATCGAGTTGCGGTACATCTCGTAGAACAGCGGATACTTCATCGGACGCAGCGTCAGGTTCAGGCCGGGATCGAGCAGCATCGGAGGGCTCCTAGATTCCCAGCGGGTCGGCTACGCCGCCCCTGGGAATGACATATTAAGTGCAGGCTTCGCAGGCGCCCGGATTTTCCAGGGAGCAAGCGACCGCTTCCGCTTCCGTGTACTCGGCCTGAAGCGTCGTCTTTTGGATCTTGGTCGCGGCCCGCGAACGCAGATAGTATGTCGTCTTCAGACCCTTTTCCCAGGCATAAGAGTACATCGACGAGACCTTGCCAATCGTCGGACTTTCCAGGAACAAATTCAGGGATTGACTCTGGTCGATGAAGGGACCGCGTTCGGCGGCCATGTCGATCAGGGCGCGCATGGGGACTTCCCAGACGGTGCGGTAGACCGCCCGGATGTCGGCCGGGATCTCTTCGATTGCCTGGATCGAGCCTTCGTTCAATTTGATCTTGGCGCGGACCCCCTTGTTCCAGAGGCCGATCTTCCGGAGCTCGGCCGTCAGGTACGAATTGATCTGCAGGAACTCGCCCGACAGCGTCTCGCGTTTGAACAGGTTCGAGATCTGGGGCTCGATGCACTCGTAGGAGC
>JAYVBB010000106.1:0-6947 GCA_043750715.1 Pseudomonadota bacterium
AGGACGTCGTCTGGGTGCCGACCCCGCAGGTGCTCGTCAACAAGATGCTCGACATGGCCAGGGTGACGCCGAGCGACTTCGTCATGGACCTGGGCTCCGGCGACGGCCGCACCGTCATCACCGCCGCCAAGCGCGGCGCGCGCTCAGTTGGTAGAGCAGCGGATTGAAAATCCGCGTGTCACTGGTTCGATTCCAGTCCAGGCCACCAAAATTTGGTTAAAAATCAATGCCCGCTCCCGTCCTGATCGTCGGCGCCGGGCCGACCGGTCTGACGACGGCTTCCGAGCTCAAGCGCCGCGGCATCGCCTTCCGCCTGATCGAACAACTCGACATGGCGGCACCCAACTCGCGGGCGATGGTCGTGCACGCGCGGACGCTCGAGACGTTCGAAAGGATGGGCGTCGTCGATCGGTTTCTCAACGCCGGCAAGGTCGCGGGCGGTGTGGCGCTCTTCACGGAAGGCGTCCAAACGGCCCACGTCGCGCTGAAACGGCTGAGCGGCGAGACGGCTTACCCCTTCGTGTTGATGATCTCCCAGGACCAGACCGAAAAGCATCTAACCGCTCACCTGGAAGGGCTCGGCGGCCGGATCGAGCGCGGGCTCGAGCTGAAAGCTCTGAAAGAAACGGCGAGCGGCATCGAAGCCACCCTCACCGGTGCGGGCGGCAAAGAAGAAACCGGGACCTATTCCTACGTGGTGGGATGCGACGGCTCTCACAGCGCGGTCCGCCACCTGACGGGCATCCCGTTCAAAGGCGCCGCCTACGCGCAGGCCTTCTACCTCGCCGACTGCCTCGTCAACGGCCCGCTCGCGAGCGACGTGTTGAGCTTCTTCATGTCGCGTCACGGCTTCGTCGTTTTCTTTCCCTTCGTCCACAAACAATCCTACCGCCTCATCATCGTCAACGAGGAGGAGTTTCGGCCCAAGGCCGAGACGCCGACGCTCGACGAGTTGCAGGACTTCGTAGGCAAAGTCAGCGGCGGTCGGCTCAAGCTGTCGAAGCCGGAATGGATCGCCCGCTTCCGGCTCCATCACCGTGCCGTGCCGACCTTTCGCAAGAGCCGCGCATTCCTCGCTGGGGACGCGGCGCACATCCACAGCCCCGCGGGCGGTCAGGGCATGAATACGGGGATCCAGGACGCTTTCAATCTCGCCTGGAAACTGGCTCACGTGCTCGAGGGACGTCTGCCCGAAGCGGCGCTGTCTTCCTACGACGAAGAACGTCATCCCGTCGCCGTCGACCTTTTGCAAAGCACCGACCGGATGTTCCAGCTGCTGGCCCACGACAGCCGCGCGATCCGCCTGCTGCTCCGCGTCGGCGCGCCGTTGCTGCTCAACACGGTCGGCAAGCTCGCCGCCGCCCAACGCCAGACGATGCGCTTCGTGACGCAGCTCGCGATTCACTATTCCAACCCGAAGCTGTTCGCAGCGATCGGCAAAGGCAGGGCAACCCGCTCGCGCCTGGTAGCCGGTGCGCGCCTTCCCGACTCACCGATGCAGCTCGCCGACACCGGTGATCCGGTCCGCTTGCACCAGGCGATAGCGAAGGAAGAATATTCCCTCCTCCTGTTCTGCCTGAGCTATGCGCCGCAGAGCCTGATGCCCACGGCCGAAGTCTGGCGCGAGAAGATCGCCAAGGCGACGGGCACGCCCGTCAAGATCCGGTTGGTGGTCGGCAAAGGCCAGCACGGAGTCGAGGAAAGCGGTTGCCTGATCGACTCCGGCAAGGCTTTCACCAAGCTTTGCGGGCTCAAGGCGCCGGCACTTGTGCTGGTGCGGCCCGATGGGTACGTCGGGTGGGCGACGGCGCTGGATTAAATCTTCACCCGCCGGTCCTCTCGTCGTCCTCGACGCACACTTGTCCGGTCTCCCCTACCGATTCGTGGCCCCAGATCACATGCGAGGTTTGGTATCTGCAGGCATCGAAGGGTTGGCCCAAAGCTGGCGCGGGACAGCGCCTCGCTGCGCGCGGCGCACGGCCAGCCGAGTGGGTTGACTCGATTTTCCACGTTCAGACTGAACGTGAAGAAAAGCGTGGACGTGTTTTTCGCGGACGAAATTTCTGCGGCTATCGAGCCTCTGTAAAACGCCCAGAAGCGAAGCAAATATTGATTCTCTTCGTGTCTTTGGCAATGCGACGAAAAAATTCCGAACAGCGCCCGACTCGTCGCCTGCGGACCGCGAAATTGCCCCGAAAAAACCCGTGATAGAACCTCCTGAACCAAGTTGGAGGTGCGTCATGGCGAATTTGAAAGGACTCGAAGGCAAGACTCTGGTCACCCGCCTCGAAGAGATGGCCAAAGACGAGAGAAAGCACCAAGTCGAAATTCTCCGTTACCTGGCCGAGCTCGACGAGCGGCACATTGTCAACGAGATGGGCTATAGCGGCATGTGGGACTTCTGTCGTCGTCACCTTACGTTTTCCGAGTCGACCAGCACCCGGCGGGTCAACGTCGCCCGGGCTTCGAGAAAGTATCCTGCTCTTCTGCTGATGCTCGAAGACGGACGCCTGAATTTGGAGACGGCCGCCGACCTCTGCAAGGTGCTGACCGAAAAGAATCATCTTGATCTCCTGGCAGCAGCAGCCGGGAAAACCGCCCGCGAGGTGCAGCGGTTGGTGGATCCGGCGGATGGCAAGGCTAGTGCCAGACGGGATGTCATAAGACGAGTCACGTCCAAGAATCCAGACGTGCCCGCCTCGGCCCTCGCCTTGAAGGAAAATGACCCCATGCTCACGTCGCCTCCGGCTCCTGACGTCAAGTCGGTTCCAAAGTCTCAAGAACCGATCTTGCACCGGGTGTCCTTCACGGCCAGTGACGAGGTCGTCGCCAAGCTAGAGCGCCTCCAGGAGATCTTAGGCGGGGCAACACTTGCCGAAGTCTGCAACCGCGCGGCTGATCTCCTCCTCGATAAAGTCGACAAGGTGAGAAGATTTCAAAGGCGCGAGCAGAAGAAACAGGCACGCTCCACCAACAAGCCCGCCAAGGCCAAACCGCGCAGTGCTGAGCCAAGAAAGCCGGCCGCCGCCCTCGCCGACCGAGTCTTCGTGAAGGGTGGCATGCGCTGCAGCTATGAAAAAAACGGGGTGAGCTGCACCGAGACCCGATACTTGACGATCGATCACATTCGGCCCTATGCGCTCGGCGGTAAGTCCAACGACTGGGAAAATCTTCGGTGCTACTGCATGGCGCATAACCTCTTGGCAGGCCGAAAGTCGTTTGGCTCGTTCAACGTTCAGACTGAACGTTCGAGTGACAGGCGCACTGTTTGAAGTCAACCCCCCCCGGGGCTTTACGGGATGCAAATGGTCTCTGTGGTTTCCACCGAGACGTCGACGAACGAACGGAACCCGGGGAGCGGTCTCCGGCCCACGCCCAGTGCATTGTCGGTCGTCAGGCTGGTCGCGCCGCAGGATTCAGCTGGAGGCTCAGTCAATTTAGCGACGACTTTTGCGGTGGAGTCATCATAGCTCAGAGTAAAAGGTCGGGAATAGCCGCAAGCGGGAACGGAGATCCATCCTCCTGTGGGGCGCAGCATCCCGTCCCACGCGCCATAGACGAGGTCGTAGGCGATCTCTTTCGTATCGACATACCCGTAGGTCGCACGGAAGTGGGACGCAGCCGGTCGTCCGTCGGCGTCGAAATCCCAGACGCGCTCGTCCTTCGATTTGCAGCACTTGCTGCCATGACCTTCCTCGGATTCCGTCGCTGCCTTCAGCACACCGAAAGCGCCCTCGGCGATAAAGTCGGCGACCGAGGGAAAAGTGCGCCTCGAAGCGGAAGTCCAGACGAAGTCCTGACCTTCCCGCCGTTGAGCGCAACGGAGCTCGAGCTCTGATGCATCCCAGGAACACGACTCGCTGAAGCGCTCCGCACCACTCGTCGTGCTCGCCCGCCATTTGGTCGGATAGGTTCGACAGACTGGCGCCTCGCGGGGACCGTCCCCTTTGCCACACGACGCGGACATTTCGCAGAAAAAAATAGGACAATCCGCAAGACGCCATCCCTTTCGGCTAGGTGGACGGCAAACGCAGGAAATTAGCGCAGCTCAGGCGGCCGACAGGTGCTTGCTCAGCCGTTTCACGAGCTCGGTCGGATGGAACGGCTTCCTGATGTAGTCCTTGGCTCCGAGCTTGATGCCCTGGAGCACGACGCTTTCCTGAGCGAGCGCCGTGAGCATCACGACGGGAATGTCTTTCTGCGTGGCGTTGCCTTTGATCGAGCGGAGCACGGACAGGCCGTCGATGCCCGGCATCAGAATGTCGAGCAGGATCAGCTGTGGCGCGGGCTTCTCGCTCAGATATTTGAGAGCTTCTTCGCCGGTGCCGACGGCGTCGACTTCGAAGCCGTTCTTTTCCAAGACCAGCTTGATCAGCCGTTGGATGTGCACTTCATCTTCGACGACGAGAATCTTTGTCATGACGACCTCTTGAACTCGAACGCTTTGAAAGGCCAGATGAAACGGAAAAGGCTGCCGTTCTTGCTACGAATGAAAGTCAGCTGTCCGAGATGCCGCTCGGCGATGTGACGCGCGAGGAAGAGGCCGAGGCCCAGGCCGCGCTTGCCGTGGCGTTCCCTGAGCGAGCCCGGGTCCTGATAAAAACGCAGAAAGATCAGCTCTTCCGAGCCCGGCGAGACGCCGGGACCGTCGTCGACGATGTCGATCACGAGCATGCGGTCGGACGTGTAGACACAAATGTCGACCTTGCCGCCGCGCGCGTGGTGCACGGCGTTCTTCATCACTTCCCAGGTCGCCCATCGGAACAAGTTCTCGTTGGCCTGGATGACGCAGCTGAGGTCGGTCGCCTTTTGGAAGTTCACCCGGATCTTGCGGCCGAATTCCTTGCCGGCGATCTCGACGGCCTGTTCCTGCACCCTGAGGCTCATCTGGCGGAGCTCGTCCGCGGCGTCGAACGACGCCATGTCTCCTTGCGGATCGAGCTTGGACCCGGCGTGCAGAGCCAGCGAGAGCTTCTCGACCGCGTCGAGTGCCGCACCGGTTTCGTGCTCGAGCACCTGGAAATATTCTTCCCACAACTCGGGCTGGCCGAGGCGGTCGGTGTCTTTGAGAAGCGACGTGTAGCCGGTGACGGAGGCGAGCGGCGTGCGGAGCTCGTGATCGATCAGCATCGTGAGGTCGACGCCGAGCGTTTTGATGTGCTCCTGAATGCCCGTCTCGGACATTTCCTGCCGGGCGAGTTTTTCGACGCGCCAACCGCGGATCCGACTGGCGATCGCTTCGAGCGGACCGCTCAATTCGCCGATCCGGGAGCGCTTGCCGGCGGCATTGACGACCGCGAAAACGAGCTTAGTCTCGACGGTCTCCTGCTCGGGAAAATACAAATTCACGGCCTTTGGCCAGACTTTCCGGTTGATTGGCAAATCTTGCGAGCGCACCCAGCCGCGCGGCACCATTCCGGCCGCCGCCGAGGTATAATTGGAAGTGAAGTTCACAGCCACCGGCCAATTCGACTCTCCCGTCGCTTCCGTCCCAATTACCTGCACCAAGGCCTCTCCGCTCAGGCGATAAACCACCGCCGAGGCAAAGCCCAGGTGCCGCATAAGCGGCGCGAAGGTCTCGATTTCAAGCGAGCGAAAGTTATCAGGTGACTGTGTTTCAACTGCTAATTCCGAAAATTTTCTGAAATGCCAACCGTACTCGTAAGCTTCCAAAGTCTCTTCGGCAGATATCCATTCCAGGTTTAATCCACCCAAGACGGGGAGATAGACGTGATCATCACGGCGATTCGTTGGCGGGCCGAAGCTCAAGGCGAGCCCACGGCGTTCAAGCTCAACCCCGGCACCGGCAAGTTCCGGAACTACCAGTGCCTCGTCGCCGAACCCGCCACGCTGCAAAAGGCAGCGGCGGCGATTGATTACGCGATCACCGGGACGAGCAGCGGCCTGCTCGAAGCCTCGCTGCAAATGGCGGACGACGCCGGCCACACCTGGTTGATCCACAGAAAGCCCGGCCTGACGCGCTACCTGAAAGACGGCCAAGTCCTGGCCGCCGGCGAAGGCGAACGCTTGTTCCGCGCCGCGCTTTACGACATGGACTGGGAAACGATCGGCCAGGAAACCTCTGGCGACCTCACGGTCAACTGCCACTCGATCCGCGCCATCCAAGGCGAGCTGCGCCTCTGCGCTACCGGCACTCCGGAAGCGGCTGGCCAGAGCCTGAAGGACGTCGTCATGCGTCAGATCGGCGACATCGCCGCTGATTGCGCCCGCCAGACGGGCATCGCCGAGCTCGCCGAGCCGCGCACGCTCTCCCGCCTCGTCCGGACGATCGAGCCGCTCAGCACGCAGTACCGCGAGCTTTGTCGCCAGTACAAAGAGATCAAGACCGCCGAGGACAAGTTCTCCGATTCCGAGCTGACGTCGATGCAGGCTCTCGCCGAAGAGATCCAGCTCTTGGAGCAGCTCGCCGAAGTCGCCGAGCCGCTGCTGCAGCCCGGCGTCTCCCCTAAGGGCTATAAAGAGGACCTGGCCAAGCTCGAAGCGCAGATCGCCGAGATCTGCAACGCGCTGGGTATCGAGCAACCGGAACCGTCGCGCCTCGCCAAGGACTTCAGAAAGCCGATCGAGGCCCTCTGCCGGCTCGAAGCCTATTCCAAACTCATTCGCGCCTCGCAAGGGACCCGCAAGTACTGCGAGCAGAACATCGAACCCCTTTACCGAAAATACTTCGCGATGGCCGAGAGCGGCCTAATCAAGGACCGCCAGATCGCGGCCGAGCTGGAAAGCTGCCTGGCGACGCTGACGCTCAAAATGAAAGGCGGCCGGGACGACGACGGCCGCACTCCGCTCAACACCGAATCCGGCATCAAGACCTGGTTCGACCGCTTCAAGTCGCGCGAAAAAGAGGACGCCCAGGACCTGGCCCGCGCCACCGAAGAAGCGCAGAACGCCGACGTCGAGACCGCCCGCATGGCGATCGAATACGC
>JAYVBB010000107.1:0-2054 GCA_043750715.1 Pseudomonadota bacterium
CTGGTAGCCGACGCTGCGCGTGATGACGTTGCGCAGGTGATGGAGCTCGGCTTCTTCCTTCGTCAGGATGCCGGCGCGCACCTGCTCGCTGACGAGCGAATGGTCGTTGGTCACCTGATAAATGAAGCCGCAACGGAGGAGGTAGCAGCGACTGTCGCCGACGTGGGCGACGTAGGCGAAACCGTCGACGATCTTGAGCACGGTGGCGGTCGTGCCCATTCCCTTCAGGGACGGGTCTTCGAGGGCCTTTTCATAGATTTTCGTCGAAGCGTGGTTGACCGAGTTGGCGAGCACGTTCGAAATTTTCGGATCGGGATGGGTGCGCGGTTCCTTGCTCGAGAACGCGCTCCTGTTGTCGCGGATGCTCTTGGCAATTTCTTGGACGCAGAGGCTCGAGGCGATCTCGCCGCCGGCATGTCCACCCATTCCGTCGGCGACGATGTAAAGGCGTTCTTTCTCGTCGATTAGAAACGAATCCTGATTGGTGGAGCGAACCTGACCGACGTCCGTCTTACCAGCAGCGACGATGTTCAATGCGGCAGTCATAAATCGGAGCTATGCCCTTATTCGCCAGGGGATCTTGGCATGGTATGGTCTAATTCCATTTTAACACGATCAAGCGACGGATGTTCCTTCTCGCCACATGGATCGCGCTGGCTGGTCTCTGTATCTACAGGACATTGGTGCTGGCTTTACCGTTTTTCCATGAGGCTGTGGCCCACGCCCCGGTCCTGAACGTCGCCTGCGGGACGCTTTCGGACCTGAGCTTCGGGTTGATCCTCTCCTTCCTGTGGCTCCTGGCGGCCAGACTTCTGCCCGCCGGCCCGAGAAAGACCCTGGGTCGTGCGGCCCTGGTCCTGACCTGCTTTTACGTCTACAGCCTCGCGGCTCACCTCCGCTATGTCGAGCACTTCGGGATGAACGCCCGGCCCTACCATACGGTCGCCATGGAAAACGGCGAGATGTGGACGGTGGGGACGATGATGGTGCTGACGTCCGCCCGGACCTGGGGGATCATCGGGCCGATGGTGGCGCTGCTCGTCCTGCTGCGCGGCCCGGCGAAGAAAGCCGAGGGGAGCTGGGTGGCGGCGTCCCGCCGCAAGGCCGGCCTCGTGCTCGCGGGCGTCCTGGTCGGGTCGGTGGCCGCGCACTCGGCGGTGATCCAGCTGCGGAACAGGCCCGGCATGCACAACGAGCTGCGCTACAGCGTCTACGAGGCTCTCTACTTCAACTACCAGGATTTCAAACACGTCAAAGCGATGCCGGCGCCGACATCGGAGCAGCTGGCGAAGCTGCGCGACCTTCTGCCTGGCCCGCGCACCTATGCGACGGGAGCCGTCGGCAGGGAGTACCCGCTGTGGCAGACGGCCGTCTCGGCTCCGGCGGCTCCCGGGAGTGCGAACGGCGCCCTCCGGCAGAGCCTCCGCGACCTGATCTCCCACACCACGGCGAGCGAGGGGCCGTGGAACGTCGTCATCGTTCTGTCGGAGTCGCTGCGGGCGAACGAGATCGAAGCGATGGGCAGCGCGCCGCCCGAATACCTGGGGTTGACCCCGCAGCTGTCGGCAATCGCCCGGGACGGCATCCAGTTCACCGAAGTGCTCAGCAGCGGCCAACGCACGCACTTCGGGCAGACGGCCAGCCAGTGCTCGCTCAACGGCGCGCTCGACTTTACGATCCTGCAGGGCGCTCCGATGTCGAGTGCGGTGTGCCTCGGCGACGTCTTTGCGCGCAAAGGCTACGACACCTTCTTTTTCTACGGCGCCGACAACCACTTCGACAACCAGGACGTCTTCTACCAAAAGCACGGCGTCGCGCACGTCCAGGACGAAAACGACATGCCGAAGGGCGGGCCGAAGGCCGGCTGGGGGTACTCCGACGCCTACCTTTTCCAGCACGTACGGACCGAGCTCGAGCACGCGAAAAAGCCGTTCTTCGCGGTGGTGATGACGCTGACCAACCATGCGCCGCTGAAAATTCCGGACGACGTGCCGCCCGGCCTCCTGCGTGACCCGCTGACGGCTCGCGGCAAAATGCTGCAGTACGTCGACTGG
>JAYVBB010000108.1:0-6192 GCA_043750715.1 Pseudomonadota bacterium
CCGGAGTCGGCGTCGGGGAGCTCGAGGCCCGCGATGCAGCGGAGAATCGTCGTCTTGCCGGAGCCCGACGGGCCGAGCAGCGAGAGAAAGGCTCCCTGCTCCAGCGAGAACGACAGGCCCTCGATGATCCTTGTCGAACCGTAGGACTTCTTCAGATTTTCGAGGCGCAGGTAGCTCATTTCGTCCTTAGTACCCTACCCGGCCGCCGGTGAGCCAGCGGGCCGTTTGGTTCGCGGCGAGGATCAGCGCGAGGAGCAGGATCGAAAGCGCCCCAGCGGAGGCGTTATCGGCGTAGTCCTGCAGATCGAACAGCACGGTGCCGAGCGAGCGGTAGCCCGGACTCGCGAGAAAGATCGACATCGTGAGCTCGCCCAGGATCGGGATCAGGACGAGGAAGAAGCCGCCAAAAATCTCGGGCCTGAGAATCGGCAGGACGATCTTGCCCCAGAGCTGCGCCCGGCTCGCTCCCGCCAGCCGAGCGGCCTCGATTAGGGCGCCGCCGACGTTGGCGAAGCCGGTGCGCAACGGCTGGAAGGCCAAGCTTTGGTGCTTCAGTAGCATCGCCAGCACCACGATCCACGGCGTATTGTAGAGATTGATTCCGAAGCGTCCCGAGCAGCTGACGATCAAGCCCAAAGCAATGATCGCGCCCGGCGTCGACATGAGGAGAGTGAAGATGCTTTCCGCGATGCGAAGCTTTCTCGCGTCCCGGTGCAGCGTCACGAGAAAAAAGACCGCAAAGACGGTCAGGACGAGCGCGCTCAGAGTACCGTAGACGCCGCTTCCCCACAGCCCGAGCCGGGTTTCGCGCAGCTCGAAGAGCACGTAGTGATAGGAGCGGAGCGTCAACTCCCCGAAGCAGCCGAAGCCACGCTGCTGCAAGCAGCCAGGCATGGTGACGGTGGTGAGTGCCAGGCAGACGATCGGTGCGACGAACGTCACGCCCTGGTAAACCCCGAAGGCCGCGACGAATCGGGCTAGGCGGCCCCGGGACGGCGGACGCCGGTCGCCGCTGCGACCGGCTTTACCGGAAAGCGTCCCGTACCGCCGATCTTTTCGTGACGCGCTGCCGAGCAGCCAGAGAATAGGCAGGCTCAAAAGAAACAGGTAGAGCGAGTAAGCGGCCGCCTCGGGAATGCCGTCGGCGCCGCCGACCTGGATCGCCTGATAGATCTTGTACGTCAGGGGATACATGCGCTCGGGAGCGCCGATCCAGGCGGGGATCGCGAAAGCCGAGACGTTGAGCGCGAAGCAAAGACCGAAGCCCCCGAGCAGCGCGGGCCGCAGGAGCGGCAGCTCGATCCGCCAGGCGACGGTTCTCTGCGATGCGCCAGCGAGCCGTGCGGCCTCGGTCATCGCGGGATCGAGCCGCGCGATCTTGTCTTCGAGCATCAGCAGGGCTACCGGCGCATGCGCGACGATGAACAGCACTGTCATCCCGACGACTCCGTAGAGACCTCCCGGAAAGGGCAACCAGCCGTTGAGCAAGCCGGTCCCCGGGTTCCAGCTGATCACGTAGGAGGTCGCGAGGATGAAATTGGGAACGAGGTACGGCAAGAGCGCGAGCAGCCGCATGGCACGTTTGCCGCGCCAGTCGTAGTGCGCGAAGGGCCGCGCCATGAGAAACCCGATCGCTACCGAGAACGCTGCAGCTACCGCGCCGGTACCCAGCGTCACCAGCAGGACTTTGGGGAAAGACGGAGAGGCGGCGACTTCCTGGAGATGCGTGACGTCGGCGGTCGCGAAAAGCGTTGCAAGCGGCGCCAGAAACAGCGCTACGACGACTGCCAGACCGAGCCATCCACCCATGCCGCCGCTACTCGAGGATCAGCTGGGCGAATTTTTTCTTGATGTCTTTGGCTCCGTCGGCCACCTGCGCCTGGATCTCCGGGGTCCAAGCGGTCGACTTGGCCGTCACCTCGGCGAGCGGCTTGGCTCCTTCCGGGGCCGGGACCTTGGGATGGACGGCATACATGAAGCCGCCGCGGAGGATCTGCTGGCCCTCTTCCGAAAGGACGAACTCGGCGAATTGCTCCGCCTCCTTTTTGTGCGCGGAGTCCTTGAGGATGACCTGCACGCTCGGAATCGGGATCGAGCCGTCTTCCGGATAGATGACTTCGACGGGGCTGCCGCGCTTTTGCGCCGCCAGCGCGTTTTCGAGAAGGACGATGCCGACCTTCTTCTCGCCGGATTCGACCTTCTGGATGACGGTCGAGTTGCCGCCGCTCGACGCGACGCCGTTGGCCCTGAGCTTCTCGAAGAATTCCCAGCCGTACTTCCGGCTGAGGTAGGCAACCGTCGAGAACATCGTCCCGGACTCCAGCGGGCTTCCCGTCTGAACGAGGCCTTTGAATTCGGGCTTGGTCAGATCCTGAAACGCCTTTGGGCGCTTCGCGGCGGCGAAGTCCTTGTGCGCGATCATGACCATCAGAGAGTAATAGTTGGTTTCGACGGCGGCATGGCCCGCACGCTCGAAGGCGAGGCCCCGGCGTTTCAGGTCGACGCTCCAGAAGGGATCGGACGTCAGCATGATGTCGGCCTGCGTTTTCTTCGCGAGCAGCTCGGCTTCGACCTTTGCCTGGATCTTCTCCGATCCGGCCTGGAATACCTGCACGTCGACTTCGGGGTATTTCTTCTCGAAGCCGGCTTCCAGGGGAGCGGCGAATTCCTTGTAGATCGAGGTGTAAACCCACAGCTCCGTTTTCGCGGAGGCCTGGGAAGCGAGGGCAAGGAGCGAGACCGCGGCAAGAATGAGTCGCGAGAGGCGCATCGGGAAATCCTCGGGAAATGTGAATAATTCGTAAAGAAGCCAGGATGTTGGACTAGGTTTTCTATATCAGGCAAGCGGCGTCGGGGCAAAGGGAGATGGTGGTTCATTTTGGTCGAGGCGACGGTTTACTTTTGCGACCGGCAAACCCTTGGGGCCCAAGATTTTGCCAATGATTCCAGCCCCAGGATTTGGATCGCGACTTGCTTTTAACGCGCGTTCATTCCACTCAGGAGGGAAAATGCGTTTCTTCGTCGCCGCCATTCTTGGCCTCGGGTTCATCGTCCAAGGCTGTCACCCGTCTTCGCCGGCTGGCGACGAGAGCGACACCACCGCCATCACCAACCGTCCGCAAACCTACGACCGCTTCATCGCTCTCCTGAAGCTCAAGACGCCCGCGCTCCTGACGACCGCCGTCAAAGTCGACGGCAAGGTCCAGGTCGACGCGGGTCTCAAGGATCAGATCCTCGCCGAGCAGGACGCCATGATCGCCGAGCTCGCCGCGATCTCGCCGGACATCAAAGTCATCTATCGCTACAAGATGGTTCTGAACGGCCTGTCGATCGTCGCCCCGAAGGCGCTGGAAGCGCAGTTCCGCGCCCTAGCCTCGGTCTCGTACGTCGAAGGCGAGGCGGCGTTCGACCGCCTGGCTCCCGTTTCGGAAAGCAGCGTCGACCCGGCGCTCGCCGCCGAGCTCGAAAACAACTCGGTGAAGTTCATCGGCGCCGATAAAGTCCACACCGACGTCAAAGCCCCCGGCACGGACGGCCCGACGCTAGGCCAAGGCATCAAGGTCGGCATCATCGACACCGGCATCGACTACACGCACGCCATGTTCGGCGGCGCGGGCGTCGTCGACGCTTACACGGGCAACGACCCGACGCTGGTCGAAGACGGCAGCTTCCCGACGGCGAAAGTCGTCGGCGGCATCGACCTCGTCGGCACGGCGTACGACAGCAACGCTCCAGCGTTCGAGCTGCACGTCCCGAAACCGGACGCCGACCCGCTCGACGAAGCCGGCCACGGCTCGCACGTTGCCGGCACCGTCGCCGGTCTCGGCAACGGCACGGTGACCTACTCCGGCGTCGCTCCGGAAGCGTCCCTCTACGCGATCAAAGTCTTCGGCAAGGACGGCTCGACGGGTGACGCGGTCATCGTCGCCGCCCTCGAATTCGCGTCCGACCCGAACGGCGACCTCGACCCGGCCGACCACCTCGACGTCGTCAACCTGTCGCTCGGCTCGAGCTTCGGCACGCCGCACCTTCTCTACCAGGAAGCCGCCGCCAACCTGATCAAAGGCGACACCGTCATGGTCGCCTCGGCCGGCAACTCCGGCGCCAACGACTACATCGTCGGCGCGCCCTCGACGGCCGACGACGCCCTGTCCGTCGCCGCAAGCATCGACGGCATGGACCACAACTGGAAGTTCCGCGCCGTCTCGTTCACGTCGGCCGCGCACCCGCAAATCCTCGCCGAAGCCGTCGAAGCCTCGTGGGCGACGCCGATCGCAACTGCTGGCGACGTCAAAGGCAAGCTCGTCTACATCGGCCTGGCCAACGCCGAGCTCACCCCTGAGCAAAAAGCTGCCGTGGCCGGCAACGTCGCGCTCATCGACCGCGGCGCCGTGACCTTCTACGAAAAAGGCAAACGGGCGTTCGACGCGGGCGCCATCGGCGTCGTGGTCGCCAACAACGTCGAAGGCGCTGCCTTCGGCATGGGTGGCGGCGACGGCACCGTCCTGACGATTCCCGCGATCATGATCTCCAAAACGCTCGGCGACACGCTGAAGGCCGACATGGCCGCCGGCGACGCGCTGATCACCTTTGTGACCGATCAACGCATCGAGAAGCCCGAGCTGGTCGACACGCTCACCGACTTCTCGTCGCGCGGTCCGCGGTCGATCGACGGCGCGCTGAAGCCCGAAATCGCCGCTCCCGGCGCCAACGTCATCTCGGCCAAGATGGGCTCCGGCGACCAAGCCGTCCAGATGAGCGGCACGTCGATGGCCGCTCCGCACATGACCGGCGTCATGGCCCTCATGAAGCAAGTGCATCCGGACCTCGACGTCCAAGCGCTCAAAGCGCTCGTCATGGGCACCGCTCTGCAGATTCACAACGCGCAAGGCGTCGCATACCCGGTGGCTCACATGGGCGCCGGCCGCGTTCAGGCTTTCGAGGCCGCCTCCGCGCAGCTCTACGCGCAACCTGCCGCGCTCTCGCTCGGCGAAGTGCTCGTTGAGCAAGCGAAAGTCGTCAGCCAGAAACTGACCTTAAACAACCTCGCCGCGGAAGCGGTGACGCTGACTCTGAAGCCTGAGCTCAAAGCCGGCCTGACGATGACCGCCCCCGCGACGGTCACCATCGCGGCGAAGTCTTCGGCGACGGTGAACCTCCGCATCAAGATCGCCCCGACGACGACGGCCGACACCTCGGCCGAGCTCGACGGCTTCCTCACGGTCTCCGGCTCGACCGGCACCGTGCGCGTTCCCATCCTGGCAGTCGTCAATCGCACGACGCGCGTCGCCGCGAAAGAGCTGAAAGTCCTCGCCACCTCGGCCGCCGACTCCGTCGGCGCCGTCGCCGAGCTGACGCTGAAGAACGAAAGCCAGATCGCCGGCACCGCCCTCCCCTTCAACCTGCTCGGCACCGACGAGCGCAAGGAAGCCGCCCGCGAGAATCCCTCGCGCAACGGCATTTGCGACCTCGAGTCGGCCGGCTTCCGCGTCATCAAGAAAGACGTCGAAGGCGTCACCAAGGACCTTCTCCAGGTCGCGGTGAAGCTCTACAATCCGGTCACCAGCTGGCACACCTGCGAAATCTCGATCCAGATCGACGGCGACGGCGACGGCATCGCCGACCAGGAGCTGCTCGGCACCAACATGCAGACGCTCTCCAACAACGCGGCGCAGCTGCAAGCCTTCGCCAGCGTCCTGACCGACGCGTCGAAGATGCGCCAAATCCGCAAAGACTACGAAACCGCCTTCCCGAACGGCGCCGACCCGGTCTACACGCCCGCGATCACCGACGCTCAGGACTTCGAGACCTACGGGCACTCCACGATCTCGATCGTGTCGGCCGACCTCGCCCTGGTGAAGAAAGCCGCGAACGGCGACGTCAAGATCAAGCTCGCGGTCCTCGCCGACGTGACCAGCCCCGAGTCCGACGACTTCCTCGGCGCGTCAGACAAATGGAAGACGATCACCCCGACCGTCGACGGCCAAGCCTTCGTCGATCTGCCGGAATCCGTCCAGCTCGGCGCCGGAGAGACCCAGACGGTCAGCTTCACCAAGGGCGGCGCGACGCGCGGCGACCTGGTGGTCTACCTCCCGTTCAACGCTACCACGCAGTCCGCTGTCGCCCGCGACAGCCAAGCCAAGGTCCTCCGAGCCAAGTACGGCCTCTAAGCTAGGAGGGGAGGAGGGGGTC
>JAYVBB010000109.1:0-3892 GCA_043750715.1 Pseudomonadota bacterium
CCTGGATTCGCTGTTTGTAGGTGTCGACGGTCTTCGCTGAAATGCCGAGTCGAGCGCCAGCTTCGGGTCCATTGAAGCCCCGGGCAACCAGCTCGAGGACAGCCTGCTCGCGCACGCTCAGCGTCGCGAGCTGGTCGCGGGGCGAACCGCGCCCTTCATGGGCCGGCGTGGAGCGGGCCGCAAGCAGTCGCGACACTTTCGGCTGCACGTAGATGTCACCGGACGCGACGACCCGGATGGCTTCGACGAGCTCGCGTTCGGCAACGTCCTTCGCGAGGTACCCGCGCGCCCCGGCCCCGGCGTTCCCGCGTAGCATTTGTCTACGAGCGACTGCACGTCCGCCCCCAGCGGCGAAGTCTGCGCCCAGCCCGTGATGACGACGTTTTTCCTGCTCAACGCACGCCTCCCGGATGGCCGACCACCAGCGTCGCGTTGGCGCCACCGAAGCCCAGCAGGTTCGACATCGCCGCGCGGACCGGATGTTTGACCGCATGCTTCGCGACGAAGCGGACCGCTTTGCTGCAGTCGGTGTCTTCGAGGTTGCGCGTCGGCGGCACGATCTGGTCCCGGATCGACAAGGCGCAGAAAGAGAGCTCCAGCGCGCCCGCGGCCGAGATCAAATGCCCGGTTTCCGACTTCGTGGAGCTGACCAGCGGCTGCACTCCGCGCGACGTGAACACTTTTTCGATCGCCATGGCTTCGATCCGGTCGTTGAGCGGCGTCGACGTGCCGTGGGCGTTGATGTAGTCGATGTGCTTGAAGTCGAGCCCGGCGTTCTCCACCGCGTGCTCCATCGCTAAAATGATGCCGCGGCCGTCTTCGGGCAAATCCGTGACGCGGTACGCGTTGCCCGTGTCGCCGTAGCTCAGGAGCTCACCGTAGATCCGGGCTCCCCGCTTCAGAGCGCGTTCGCGCTCTTCGAGGACGACCATCGCCGCGCCTTCGCTCGCTACGAAGCCGTCGCGCTTCTTGTCGAAAGGCCGCGAAGCGGCCTGCGGGTCGTCGTTGCGCGTGCTCGTGGCGCCGATCAGACAGAAGGCGGCAAGGTACAGCTCGCCAGCGAGCGAATCCGCCCCTCCCGCCAGCATGACGTCGGCTTCTCCGCGCTGAATCTGCAGAAGCGCCTGGCCGATCGATTGCCCGCTCGAAGCGCAGGCGGTGTTGACGGTCGTCGACGGTCCGAGCGCCTGCCAACGGTAGGTCAAAAGGTGCGCAAACGTCGCCGTGTGGTTGCGTAGGATCAGAAAGCGATCGGCCTTCTCCTGCAGGTGGCGGGCGAGGTCCTTTTCTCCCAGGTGGACGTCGATACCACCGAACATCTTCGCAAGCTGCTTGGGTTCGACCGCGCCGATGCCCACACCAACGCTGACCCCGAAGCGCTCGGGCTTGAAGGAGCCTTCCACCCCGCTGTCAGTCATGGCTTCCAGGGCGGCACCCATGCCAAAGACGGTGCCCCGGTTCAAAAGGTGCTGATGCTGGGGCTTGACCGCCCCGGGAGGCAGCGCATAGCCGGAAACCTCGCAGGCGAAGCTCGTTTTCCAACTCCGGGCGTCGAAAGCCGCTACCGGACCGGCGGCGCTGTCGCCCGCGACGACGCGACGCCAGGTTTCCTCCCGGGAAAAGCCGAGCGGCGACACGATCCCGATTCCAGTGATGCAAACGCGCCGCATGCTTCGTTCTTCAGCCGCTTCTTGTCGTCTGACCAAGAAGCCGGCTTCCTTGTGTCAAGCCTCTGACCTAATTTAGAATTGTAGAGAAAGAATCCTACCCCGTCACCTTGCGAGAGCCTCTTTGACGTTTCTCTACGTCGACCGCATCACCGAATACCAGCCCGGTCGCATGATTCGCGGTCTGAAGAACGTCACGCGGAGCGAGGACTTCCTCTATCCGACCGACGACGGGCGTCGACGCCTCAGCACGACTATCGTCATCGAAGCGGCCGCGCAGATGGGCAGCTGGCTCGCGATCCTCGACTCGAACTTCACCAAGCGCCCGCTGTTTCTCGGCGAAGACTTGGCGGAATTCCAAGGCTCTGCCTACGCCGGAGACATGATCGACCTGACTGCCGAGCTGGTCCGCCTCGAAGACGACGTGCTCGAGACGATCTCGACCGCATCGGTGAACGGCAAAGTCATCATGAAGACCCAGAGCAGCAAGGGTTTCATGGTTCCCATGGAAGACTACGCTTCGGCCGACGAAGTGAAGAAGCGCTACGGCGAGCTCTTTCGGCCGAAGACAAAGGACGTGAAGCGCGTCCAGGGTCCGGTCACAGTCATCAGCTCGCCGTATTGGGGGATCAGCAAGAAGCAGCCGCGACTCCTGCTCGACGGCATCATCGCCCACGACCCTTTCAAGAGCGTCGAGGCCTTCAAGAACGTTTCCCGCACCGAAGCCTTCTTCGGCGAGCACTTCCCCCGCAAGCCGATCGTGCCGGGAGTCATCATCCTGGGCATGGTCTCCGACGCCTGCGAATACCTGATCAAGCAAGACCGGAACGCGCTCGGCCCCAAACGGCGGCTCGAAATCACCAAGCTGGTCAACGGCCGGTTCCGGAAGATGGTCGAGCCGGGCGACCAGTGCATCATCAAGGTCAAAACCAAACGCCTCCTCCTGACCGATACGGGCGGTAGACTTGCCGCTTCAGTCAACGTGTTCGCGAACGACGCCCGCGTAGCGGCCGTCGAGCTCGAGTTCAACATCAACGGCGCCGTCCAGCGCCCGAGCCAAGATGTCAAAGCCGGCTGACAAGTCGAATCTTCCCGTGGACGACGTTGCCGGCGAAGCCGTCAAGGAAGTGCGCGAGATCCACGAGATCCGGTCGACTAAGCTCGGCCGGACACTGGCGTTGACCCGAGTCTCGGTCACTGCCGGAGCCCGGCTCGCCGCCCACTCGATCGGTGCGCTGTTCATGGACAAGCGCGAAGCGCGTCGAAGCCGCGAGCGTCTGATCGAGCAGCAGGTCGACCTGATCGTCGAGGAGCTCGGTCGCCTCAAAGGCTCGCTGATGAAAGCGGGCCAGTTCATCTCGATGTACGGCGACTACTTCTTCCCGCCGAAGCTAAGCAAGATCCTGAAGCACCTCCAGGCCGACTCCCCCCCGGTGAGCTGGTCCGAGATGGAGAAGCACGTCCGCCGCGAGCTCGGCGACGCGAGGATGGCAAAGCTCGACATCGACCCGAAGCCGTATGCCGCGGCTTCCCTCGGCCAGGTCCACCTCGCCAAGATCAAGGGCGAAGACCGTCAATACTGCCTCAAGATCCAGTACCCGAACATCGGTCAGGCGATCGACAGCGACTTGAAAAACCTCCGCACGCTCGTCGCCATCCTCGGCAAAGGCGGGCACGGCCCGCGCTATGAAGAAATGATGGCCGAGTTCCGGGACATCCTGCTTCGGGAGCTCGACTACAAGCTCGAACGCGAGGCGATGGAGACCTTCCGCATCCGCCTGAAGGGCGACTCCCGCTTCGTCATTCCCGAAGCTCCCGCTGAGTTCTGCACGGACCGGATCCTGATGACGACGTTCGAGTCCGGCTGCTCTCCCGCCGACCCGACGGTCGCCGCCCTACCCCAGTCCCGCCGGAATCAGTTCGGCGGCGCCCTGCTCGAGCTCTATTTCATCGAAATCTTCGGCCTCCGCTTCGTCCAGACCGACCCCCACTTCGGCAACTACAAGATCCGGATCGGCGAGACGGCGACGGACGACCGGCTGGTCCTTCTCGACTTCGGCTCGATGCGACAATTCGATGCCAAGTTCGTCGGCCACTATGCCGGCTATGTCCGCGGCGCCTATGACAAGGACAAGAAGAAAATCGTCGACTCCGCGATCGCCATGCGCCTACTCCTCCCGACCGACTCGGATGACGTCAAAAACGAGCTGTTCGATCTGGCCTGC
>JAYVBB010000110.1:0-3614 GCA_043750715.1 Pseudomonadota bacterium
AACCGACAACCGCTTTCTTCTGGGCCGCGGTCATCCAACTGACTCTCGGCGAAGCCGCGCGAGCCGAAGCGCCGACTCCGGGTTCGTTCGCGATCCAAAGCTACGCCTTCTTCGGGGACGGCTGCCGCCCCGGCAGCGTCGCGACGAACGTTTCGCCCGACAACCAGGCCTTCACGCTGATCTTCGACAGCTTCATCGTCGAATCGAACGCGAGTGCCCGCCAGGCGAAGAAGTCCTGCGAGCTCGACATGAAGTTCAAAGTCCCCGCGGGCTGGTCCGTCGGCGTCGCCACGGCCGACGTCCGGGGCTACGCGACCCTCGCCGACGCGATGGCGTTCGGCGTCGTCAACTCGGTCTACGCGGTGAGAGGGTCCCGCGCCCCCACCAGCCTGATGCGCCAGCGCTTCGTCGGGCCCTACGACGGGAACTACCAGCTCCGCAACCAAACGGGCAACGTCGTCAGCTTCACCCAGTGCGGCAAAACCCGGACGCTGCGGCTGCGCACCACGATCCGGACCCGCCAGTCGCCCCGCTCCCAGGCGCAAGGCGCTCTGATGACGGTCGACTCGCTGGACGGCGAAGTCACGCAGAAGTACGGCCTCGTCTGGATGCGCTGCGCGCGTCCGGAAGATCCGGAAGAGACCGGCACCTTCCCGGACCTCGGCATCAACTACACCGGCGTCTGCAAATCCATCATGAAGAACCGCGAGGGTCAGACCATCGAGATGTACGAAGGCTCGGCCGTCGGCTCGGACGAGCGCGCCGCGCTCCGTGCCGCGGAAGCCGACTCCAAGCAGCAGTGCCGCGCCGACCGCCGCTCGACGCCGCAGACCACCTGCGAGCTCGTCCTCGGCAGCTGCGTCGCGACGAAGGACTGATGTCAGACTTCCTTAAACGCCTCTTCGGCGCATTCGAGCGTCCGGTCGATGTCCTTGTCCGTGTGGGCGAGGGATACGAAGCCGGCCTCGAACGCCGAGGGAGCGAGGTAGATGCCGCGGCTGAGCATGGCGTGGAAGAAGATCTTGAAGCGCGCGACGTCGCACTCCTTCGCCTGCTCCAGCGACTCGACCGGGCCCGGGTGAAAGAAGAAGCCGAACATGCCGCCCTCGGCGTCCGCGATGAACGGCACGCGGCGCTTGTCGGCGAGCCCCTTGAGCTCTCTCATGAAGCGTTTCGTGCGCGCCGTCAGCTCCGCGAAAGCGTTTGGGCGGCTGATGATCTCGAGCGTCTTTAGGCCCGAGGCGACGGACAAGGGATTCCCCGAGAGCGTGCCAGCTTGGTAGCAGGGCCCTTCGGGGGCCATCATTTTCATGATTTCGGCGCGACCGCCGTAAGCGGCGATCGGCATGCCGCCGCCGATGACTTTGCCCAGCGTCGTCAGGTCGGGTTTGATCTTGCAGAGCTGTTGCATGCCGCCTAGGGCGACGCGGAATCCGGTCATCACTTCGTCGAAGATCAGCAGCGTGCCGGCGCTCTGGCAGAGCTCCTTCATCACTTCGAGGAAAGCGGGCTTCGGGCGGATGAAGCCGGCGTTGCCGACGATCGGCTCGAGGATCACGGCGGCGATCTGCTCCTTGTTCTTCGCGAATACTTCCTTCAGGGAGTCGATGTCGTTGTAGGGTGCCACGAGCGTGTGCTTGGTCGTATCGGCGGGGACGCCGGGGCTGTCGGGCAGACCGAGGGTCAGGGCTCCGGAGCCCGCCTTGACCAGCAGGCAGTCGGCGTGGCCGTGATAGCAGCCGGTGAATTTCAGGATCTTGTCGCGCTTGGTGAAGGCGCGCGCGACGCGGAGTGCCGCCATGCACGCTTCCGTCCCGCTCGAGACCAGCCGCATCATTTCCATCGACGGGAATTTTTCCTTCACCGCGACGGCCAGTCTGGTCTCGCCTTCGGTCGGGGCGCCGAACGACAGGCCTTTCGCCATCGCCGTCCGGATCGCGTCGAGAACTTCGGGGTGCGCGTGCCCGACGATCGCCGGCCCCCAGCTGCCGACGTAGTCGATGTATCTGTTGCCGTCGATGTCGTAGAGATGGGCGCCGAGGCCCTTTTCGAAGAACACCGGATCGCCGCCGACCGAGCCGAAGGCCCGGACCGGACTGTTGACACCACCGGGAATGATTGCCTTGGCCGCGCGCATGGCCTGGCGCGATTTGTCGATCTGCATGACTTCCTCCTGTTGCCGCTATAACATAGGAAAAATTCGCGGCTGAAGGAAGCATTTGCGGGTTCTCCACTTAGATACAGAGATGACGTGGCGCGGGGGCGAGAATCAGCTCCGCCTGCTCCTGGAAGGACTCGCTTCGACCGACATCGAGTCGCACGTCGCGTTGCGTCCCGGCAGCGCCGCCGCCGCGCGCCTCAAGCCTCAGGCCCGGGTGTTCGAGTGCCCGATGCGCGGGGGCATGGATCCCGGCGCCGGCTGGCGCCTCGCCCGCTACTGCAAGCAGCACGCGATCGACCTGATCGACGCCCACACGTCGAACGCCCATTCGCTGGCTTTGCTTGCGAGCCTCTTCCACCCCGTGCTCAAGATCGTCGTGCACCGCCGGGTCGACTACGAGCCGAAGCGCGACCTGGTCAATCGACTGAAGTACGAGTCGGCGCGCGTCGACCGCTACGTCGCGATCTCGGAAGCGATCAAACGGGTGCTGGTCGGCTGGGGACTTCCCGCCTCGCGCATTTCCGTGGTGAAAAGCGCCGTCGAGCACGGCAAGCTGCGGAGCCTCGACCGCGAGCGGTGCCGCGCGCAGCTCGCGACGACCTACGGCATCGAGCCCGGCAAGACGTTCATCGGCAACGCTTCGGCGTTGACCGCGCAAAAGGGCCACGACGTGCTGCTTCACGCCGCCGCGGAGCTGAAGCGCCGCGGCGTGCCCTTTCACGTCTTCGTAGCGGGTGACGGCGAACTGACGAATCCTCTGGAAAAATTGCGGACCCATCTCGGGCTCGAGCACGACGTCACGTTCATGGGATTCATCACCGACGTCGCGAGTTTCCTCGGCGGCCTGGACGTGATGGCGGTGCCGTCCAACTTCGAAGGCCTCGGCACGGTGATCCTCGACGCCATCGGCGCGGGCCTGCCGGTCGTGGCGACGCGCGTCGGCGGGATCCCCGAAATCGTCATACACGGCGACACGGGAATGCTCAGCGAAAAAGGCGACGCGAAAGGCCTCGCGGACAATCTCGAAGCGCTCGTGAAGGATCCGGCGCTGCGCGGGAAGCTGAATTCGCAGGCCCGAGCCTGGATCGACCGCGAATTTTCGGTGAAGGCAATGGTCGGGGGCAATCTCGACGTGTACCGGGAGCTGCTCGGGAAAGCCCACTAGATTCCCAGCGGCTCGCTGCGCGCGCCTGGGAATGACGAGGGGGCCGTCACTCCCAGCGGCGCGGAGCGACGCGCTGGGAGTCCAGGCATAGGTTTTCCCTATGGCCCGGAGAGGCCAAATTTATCCTTTCTGATCAGATAGTTGCCACCCTATCAAGGTCTTGGCGTTAACTGGCTGGCCAAGCCTTCCTGTGAACGCGCAGTTAGCGTATGTCTGCGCTCGGCACAGGCGTTGCACAAGGGTGCTCGTCCGATGCGAAGTGAAACGTCGAGCCCGACTAACCATAGC
>JAYVBB010000111.1:0-5849 GCA_043750715.1 Pseudomonadota bacterium
AGCGCCCGTATCCAGGGCAGCCCCGTCGCTCGCCTGCACATGACTTTGGAAGCCGAAGGAGCCTTCGAGGCCGCCCTCGCGGGAAACCGGTGTCGTAAACCCCACGGCGGACGGCCCCACCAGGTCGAAGTCTTTGAGCTCCACCGACAGTGTCGCTACGGCGCCGGCGCTGGTGCCACCGTCTACCGACAGCGTCAGCACGTTCTTGCCGTACGCGAAGTCGTCGACGGCTGCCGCCATTGGATACAACGTCACCAGGATGTCGTCGTTCGATAACAACGCGAGGCCTTTGGCGTCGGCTATGGCCTGCTCGGCGATCAGTGTCGCGCCAGTCGTCGAGTTCACGAGCTTGACCGTTTTGCCGAGGCCGAGCGCTTCCCCCGAAAAGACCAGGCGCATGACGTTGCGCGTTTGGAACTGCGCTCGGGACGACCGGAGGCCGTTCGCCACGTCGACGGGCATGGGAGTCTCAGGAGTTTCGGGAACGGGATCGGTCGCCGGTTGCTGCTCGACGACCGGCTCTGGGTCCTTCGAAGTATATTTGGTATGGGCATCGAGCTTGGAGCGGCAAGAAGCCGTGAGCAAGGCGAGGACGCAAAGCGCGAGCGCCCGGGCGGCGTCGGGTCTTGCGGTCGGTTTGAAGTTGTTTCTCGCCATCTGTCGTGCCCTTAGGACGTTTTTTGGATCACCAGGAAATGACGACCAGTCCAGGTCCGCCGCCGGTACTGGGAACGGTCGCAGTGCCAGCGGTGCCGCCCGCTCCGACGCCCGCGACAATGTCGGGATCGGAGCTGTTTGCAGGGACGCCGGCGGCTCCGAACGACTGAACTGTTCCCGTTCCCGTCGCATTGCCGCCGCCGCTGCCCGCGCCGCCCGCACCTTTATTGTCTTGGCCGCCGCCGCCGCCGCTGTGGTAGCCCGCGCCGCCGCCGCCAGGACCGCCGTTGCCGCTCGCGTTCCGGGAGCCGCCTTTGCCACCACCGTTGAATCCGCCGATCGTTCCGGACGTCGAGTTGCTAGCGTTGCCGCCGAACTCATCCGTGCCAGGGCTGCCATTGTTGACGTTGCCGCTACCGCCCGCGCCGTTGGCGGAGACGGTAGCCCCGCGGCCAGCCGCGTTTCCACTGCCGGCCTCACCCGCCGATCCACCTCCGTCCCCGCCCGCTCCGCCGTTTTGGTCGAGTGCCAGCGTCGAAGGACCTGCACCGCCGCCGCCGCCGCCGGCAGATGCCAGGGACGTGCCGCTGCGCTTGATTACGGAATAGCCGCCGCCGCCGCCGCCAAAGGCCGGCTGGGCGCCACCAGATCCTCCGCCTCCGACGATCACCGTCAAAGTCTCGCCCGGCGTCGTCGTCAGCGTCGTCTTTGTGAAGCCGGCGCCGCCCCCGATTCCCGGGCTTCTAGCAAGTCCTGCCTCGCTGCCACCACCTCCCCCACCGGCGCCCCAGATCTTGACAGTAATCGACGTGACGCCGCTCGGAACGACGAAGCTCTGACTGCTACCGGAATAAGTGAGTGACAGTTTTCCCCAAGTGCATGCCGTCGCGCCATCGAGGACCTCGACCCAGCTCGTCCCGTTGCAAACACAAAGATGAAAAACCGAGGTCATGCTGACCGAACCGGCATGGCCGACGTCGCAGGTCGCGATGTCCGCTTGCGGAGTCAAGCGAACCAAGCCATCGACGTCGAGCAACGCTACCGGCGCCGAGGTACCGACGCCGACATTGCCGCCCGAAGCCGCGAGCTGCGTCGTTCCGACCGTCAGCCCGTTGCTCGGCAGAGTCAAAGCGCCGGTGAGACTCAAACCGGCGAACGTCGGACTCGCCGTCGCGCGGATGTCCTGAACGGTACCGAGCGCGAGAGAGCCGGCGCCAGCGGTCAACGTCACCCCCAGGTTGGCACCTTGGGTTACCGTAGTCGGCGAGGGTGCGGCACCGGTCGAGCCGACGAGTAATTGGCCGTCGGTCATCGCCGCCGTTGCAGCCATCGCACCCGTACCGTTGCCGAGAAGAATGCCGTGGTCGGTCAGCGAAGCCGAGCTCGTGCCGCCCTTGCTCGTGCCGAGCGTCCCGCTGACGTTGGCGAGCGAGAGGTTGGCCTCCACGACGTCGACGTCCACTTCGTTGTTGGGAGCGTCTAGAGCGACCGAAATCTTGTTCGTTGCGCCATTGACCGAGCGCAGCTGCAGGGTTCCCGCCGATGTCTGCTTGTAAAAGCCGACGCCGCCAGCCCCGACGGTTGCTCCGCCGCCGACCTTGCCGTTAAAGGCGGTCCAGTCGCCGGACGACACGGCGCCGCTTGTCGAGCTGTTCGCATTCGCCAGCGAGAAGACCCCGCTCGAGTAACCGATCGGGGCCGTTGCCGACACCGCCGAGCGCGCATCCGCCGTGGTGCGAGCGGTGGTATAGAAGAGGTTGCCGTTTTCGGCAAGGTCACCGGTATCCAACACCGTCGAGGCGCCCGTTTTGGAGTTGATGCTGGTCAGACCGCCCCCCGAGCTGCCGACCCTTTGCCAAACGTTGGCCGAGGAGCAAATGGCCCAGTCGCCGAGGCCCCAGCCGCTAATTCCGTTGAGCGTCGTCGCACCGGCGGTGGCGACGATGAAATAGTTGTTGGGACTGTGTCCGACGCAGTTGTTCGCGAGCGTCGGCGTGTTGTTGCTCGCGTTCCACCCCCCGAGATAGGTGACGCTGCTGAACGGGATCCGGTCCGACACGATCTTGCCCGTGGCGTCGAGGCCGACGTAACCGTTGTTCGCGTTTTTCTCTGCAGTCGCCTGCTTCAGTTCCAAGGCATTGACCACCGCATCTTGCGAGGGCGCGAAGGTCGTGACGCCGTCGACGAGCCCATTGGCGAGGGTCGCCGTCCGGACTCGGGCGTCGGAGTAGTATTGATTGGTGCCTTCCGGAACGGCCGAGGTGTTGAGCGTGGCCCAGGTCTTGTCGCCGCGGAAATACTGCGAAGTGGTGCCGCCCGCGACCGCGTTTTCCTTGGCATTGAACAGCAACCAATTGGCTGCCGTCACGACTCCGGAAGTGGTGCTGGTGCTCGTCGGCAGGCGCGAGGTGGGGAAGGTGCCGGCCGTGACGAGCGACCCGGCGAGATTGGCGACGTTCAGAGTGACGGTGCCGGAGGCTCCGCCGCCGGTGAGGCCCGTGCCGGCGACGACGGCCGTGATGACGCTCGAGGAATTCGGGACCGCCCACGTCATTTCGCCGGCGCCGTTTCTCGTGAGGAATTGCCCCGTCACCGGCGCCGCTGCCGGCCCGACGGTGAGTTGGTTTTGGTCATCGTAGAGCAGCGTCTTGCCGTCGGTCGGCACGCGCATCGCATACGGCACCGCGAGCAGGCGTTGACGCGGCAGAATGCGCTGGTGAGTGACGTCCGTCAGCTCGAGATACACGTCGACCGAGCCGTTGCCGAAGACGGCCGCGAAATCGGTGCTCGCAAGACTCAAGATGATCTGGAACGTGCCGTCCGCCAGGGCTGTGTTCTTGAACATCATCGTGGTCGCGCCGAGCGGCACGCCGCCGGTGGCGGCACGGTAAAAGTCACCCTCGAGATCGACCGGACCCGTCACGGGTTTGCCGTCCGCTTCGGTAAGGCGTCCCATGTAAGGCAGCACGAACGGGCTCGCCGCTGCGACGGAAGTCGCGGCAAAGAAAAGAAGCCCTAGAATTGCCAGGATCCTAAACAATGGATGCCGCCCATGAGAGTGTGGGTCCAATGATTAGACTCGGCTACTCCCTCGATTTGCCTTAGGGGGCCACCGGGGTTTTCGCGAATTCTGTAGTGATTATGGATGATTACGATGCAATTCGGCGCGGTAAATGAACCGCGTCGGACCGCGCGAAATCAAGGAGTTATGCCCGCCAGGACAGCAGGTCGTCCGGGGTCGTTTGCGCGTGCATCAGGCCGTTGCACTTCTGACAGATGACGTCGTCGAACTCGACGTTGGCGTCCAGGTCGTCGACGTCGAACTCCGTTTGGTCTTCTTTACCGCAACCTTCACATTTGAACGGCACCAGCACGGACGAGATGAATTCCGCGTAACCGGTCTTGGCGAGCAGGCCGGCGTATTCCGTGTAAACGTGCGAGCAGCGGACGAAGTTGAAGGTCGAGCGCTCTTTCAGGGACTTCAGGAACTGGATCCAGTTGCGAAACCCGACCGAGTTGATGGTTGCGACTTCGGCGCAGTCGAAGATGATGTCGGCTTCCACTAGCTTCGGCAGCAGACCCATCAGGACGCGGCTGGCAGTTTCGTCGATCGACCCTTTTAGGGTGACGTGCGTTTGGCTGCCGGATTTCTTGAGCGACGCGTTGAGCATGCGAATACCATGATTGGGACGTTTGCCTCCGATTATATTACAGATCGCAGCCGAAAGCCTCCCGGACGGTTCGTCCGGGAGGCATATGGGGGAGAACTCGCTCATTTGTTGCGGTAGCACACGGCGAAGGCACCGGTTCCGGAGTTAGGCGAGACGCCGGCCGGGTACTGCGCGTAGAAGGACCAGACCCACTTGCCGTTCTCGAGGAGAGGGCGCGAGTTCGTGATCGTCGCGTTCGTGTTGCCAGTGCGGCCGCCGCCGGAAACCAGCGTCCACGTCGCGTCCGGGCAGCTGGCCTTCGCGTACCAAAGTTGCGGCTGGCCCGAGCCGGCGTTGACGAAGGGAGCCAGCGTCGCGTCCGTCTGCGCCCAGATTTCGCCGCCGATCGCTTTGCATTTGATCGTCGCGTCGGTGTTGAAGCCGATCATCGCTTGGCCCGCGGGGCAGGTTTGACCGGCAAGAGCCGCCGTGCCGGAAGCACCGGCCGGGCCTTGCGGGCCGGCGACGCCTTGCGTTCCTTGCAGACCTTGGAGGCCGCGGAGACCTTGCGGGCCGGCGACGCCCTGCGGGCCGGCGACGCCTTGCGCGCCCTTCGTACCTTGCGGGCCGATAGCGCCTTGCGGACCGGTAGCGCCAGCGGGACCTTGAGCGCCGGTAGCACCATTCGCGCCTTGGGGGCCGACGTCGCCTTTGTCACCCTTCGGACCGACGACCATGCCGGGGACGCTTGCGGCGAACGCCGTCGGATCGATCGAAAGGATGCCGTCCTCATATTTCAGCGGTGCGACGACGTTCAGGTCGGTTTGCAAGGCGTGCAGAGCGTAAGGAACCGCGGTTTGCTCGAGCGAGTACGTCTTACCGTCGACGACGATTTCGGCGTTCACGTGACCGTGCGTTGCCTTCATGAAGGCGGCGACGTCGGCGGGTTGATCTTCGTGCGGAGCGAGCATCAGAGTGAATTGGCCCTGGGCGTCGAACTCGATGCTGGCGATGTTGTCGAAGGTATAGCGCACTTCCTGGGTGGCGGCGTCACGCAGCAGAACCGTCGCAGGAGCCGCTTGCGAAACTTGACCGTCGATCATGCCACGCAGGCTGATGCGGGGCGGCAGCGCTTCGGCTTTCGCGGCGGTGGCGGCGAAGACGCCGACGATGATTCCGAGAGCGACACCGAGGACGTCGAGCATTTTGCTGTTGCGGATCATTTGTAGTTCCCCCGTTTGCGTGTTGAATGAGATTAGTAATGCGAACGGCGGGCCAACGGTTCTTGCTAGAAAAATCAGGTGGTTGCTGGGGGGAAGCGGCCAAAGGCTGGGCGAGTGGGCTGGCCTGGCGAGCGGCGCCGGGGTCGGTAAGTTTATGAAGTCAAAACATAAAATTGGTCGTTGCGGCGAGAGGCGGAGGGGCCGCTGCCGCCCGGGGCGGCAAAATATTTGATAACAGTCTGATTTTATGGAATTTAGGTCGTCACAGGGTGGGTCGGCTTCTGCCCAACGGAGTGCGGTTCGGCATACGTACGCGCCG
>JAYVBB010000112.1:0-5315 GCA_043750715.1 Pseudomonadota bacterium
CCGCCGCGTGATCGCGGCGGGCGGCCCCGCCCTCCTCTTCAAGAACGTCCAGGGGAAGTCCTTTCCGGTCACGACCAACCTGTTCGGGACGAAGAGCCGGGTCGACCTCGCCTTCGGGAACCGTCCCAAGGAATTGGTCCAGCGCGTGGCGGGCCTCCCCCACGAGCTGCTGCCGCCGACGAAGAAGAAGCTATGGCAGGCCCGGGGCCTCGCCCGGGACCTGCTGAAGATCGGGTTCAAAAAGCGGGGTCGTTCACCGGTGATGGCGCACGAGATCCCGGGAGCCGATCTGACCAAGCTCCCGGCGCTGACCAGCTGGGAAGAGGACGGCGGCCCCTTTCTGACGCTGCCGCTCGTCCATACGGCAAGCGACTTCGGGAAGCCGGACAACTTGGGCATGTACCGCGTCCAGATCCACGACGCCAAAGAGACGGGGATGCACTTCCAGATCGGCAAAGGCGGAGGCTACCACCTCTACGCCGCCGAGCAGGAAAATCGCCCGCTGAAACTCAACGTCTACCTCGGCGGCCCGCCCGCCATGATTCTGTCGGCGATCGCGCCGTTGCCCGAGAACGTGCCGGAGATGATGCTCGCGTCGCTGCTCCTCGGGAAAAAGCTCGAGCGCGGCAAGTTGGGCGACGGCTGGCCGGACCTCGTTTCCGAGGCCGAGTTCTGCCTTTCCGGCGAAGTGCCTCCCAAAGTGCGCCGGCCGGAAGGCCCGTTCGGGGACCACTACGGCTACTACTCGCTGCAGCACGATTACCCGGTGTTTCGCCCGAAGCACATTTACCACCGCAAAGGCGCGATCTTTCCGGCGACGATCGTCGGCAAGCCACGCCAGGAAGACTTCTTCCTCGGCGACTACCTGCAGGAGCTCCTGCTGCCGCTGATTCCGGTCGTGATGCCGGCCGTCAACGACCTCTGGAGTTACGGCGAGACGGGTTACCATTCGCTAGCCGCCGCGGTGCTGAAAGAACGGTACGGCCGCGAATCCATGACATCCGTGTTCCGGATCCTCGGCGAAGGCCAGCTGGCGTTGACCAAGTTCCTGCTGGGCATCGACAAGCCGATCGACCTGCGCGACTTCAAAGCCGTGCTGACGCACGTGCTGGAGCGCGCGGATTTCCGGAAAGACCTCTTCGTCTTCTCGGACATCGCGATGGATACCCTCGACTACACTGGCCCGGAAGTGAACAAAGGCAGCAAGGGCGTGCTGCTGGGCATGGGCGAGCCGAAACGGCAATTGCCGCGCACCTTCGACGCCAAGAGCCATGGTCTCGGCCCCGTGAAGCGCGCCCGGCCCTACTCTCCCGGCTGCCTCGTCCTCGAAGTGCCGGGTTACGAACAAGACAAGAGCGTCGTCAAGGCGCTGGCCAACCTCCCCGCCTTCACCGACTGGCCTCTGCTCGTCGCCGTCGACGACCTCGACAAAACGCTGCGCTCGGACGTCTCGTTTCTGTGGACGGCGTTCACGCGGTTCGAGCCGGCCGCTGACCTTTATGCGGCCGGGACTGCCGTGGAACGCCACAAATTGAGCTACCAGGCGCCGATCCTGATCGACGCCCGCATGAAGCCCTGGTACCCAAAAGAACTCTTCTGCGACCCCGCGACGGCCTCTACCGTCGACCGCCGGTGGAAGGAATACTTCCCGTCAGGCAAGGTCGAGATGGGCTCGAGCGATCTCGCGCATCTCTAGCGCCAGTACGACAGGATGAAACTCATCACGAGCAGGTTCGCCAAGTCGTGCCCGGCGTTGATCGCGAAGAGCTTCCAGGATTTTCCTTCCCAGGAGATCTTGCCGAGCTGGATCGGGACGTAGAAGCCGAACCACGTGAAGAAGGCTCCGGATAGCGCGTAAACGTAGTCGGGACCGTCGGTGCCGGCCCCCCAGACGGAGGCGCGCCAGACCTGCACGGTGTGCATCAGGACGTAGCTCGTAAGCAAGAGGCCGAAGGCCTGGATGGCCATCGAGCGCAGCATGACGGCCCGCGGCGGCGGCTTGTCGATGGACATGCCCATCTCTTTCGCCCAAGGCTTGCTGAAGAGAGGGCCGTACCAGAGGCCGCCCAGGATGAATGCCGCGGCGAAGGCCGCGAGCATGGCGCCGAAGTTGATGATCAGGGTGGGTTGAGTCATGAGGGAAGATTACTAGATTCCCAGCGGCTCCGCTACGCGGTGCCTGGGAATGACAGCGGGCGCGGCCCCGTGGAGGACCGCGCCCTGGATTCGTCTAGCAGGATATCAGTGCAGAGCCGCGGCGCCGACGACGGCCGGGGTCACCGACCATTTCGAGTTGCCGAGGTTCGACTTGCCGTCCCAGCTGGCGATCGGATCGGCGGTGCCGCCGCTGCCGCCGGTGTTCGGCGTCGTGTCGCTGCCCGCGCCCGCGCCGGAGCCGGAGCCGGAGCCCGCGCCAGAACCAGAACCAGAACCCGAGCCCGTGCCGTTGCCCGAGCCGTTGCCGCCCGTGGGGGGCGTGCCGCCGGTGTTGTTGTCGAGGGTCACGTCGATCGTGAGATCGGTCGTGTTGTTGTTGCCGTTACCGTTGCCGCCGCCGTTCGGGTCGACTTCTTTGAGAGTCAGCGCGACGGTGGTGTTCTCGCCTTTTTTCAGCGTCACGTTCTCGACCGAGCCGCGAAGCTTGACGGTCGTGCCTTCGAGGACTTCGAGGGTCACCGTGCCAGCCGTGTCGGAGGGCAGGTTCGTGAATTTCAACTGCGCCTTGCCGGCGGCGTCGAAGGTGATCTTGTTTTCCTGCTTCTGGTCTAGGTACGTGAACTTGTAGTTCAGGTTGTCGAGGTTGATCGCGTACTTTTGCAGCGCTTGCTTGTTGAGGACGATGCCGACGGCGCCCGATTTGTCGCCGACGCTTTGGCCCTGGTCGGCGTTGCTGCCGCCTTGCTGGCCCGACGTCTCGGGCTTCTTGGCCGGTTCGATCTGCACGTTCTGCTGGCCGCGAGTACAGGCGGACAGGGTAAGGCTCGCACAGGTCAGCATCATGTAAACGTTTCTGAAGCTCATTGCTGCATCCTCAATATAAGACTGGTTCCACGTCCAGTAGGTAGTGCTGTGCCATTAACTAGAGCAAGACCCGAGCCAACACTAAATATCCACTCAATCAGGTACTTATGTTTGTCTGAAGCGTCTAGAAACTGATCAGGGATTGCTCTTGTCGGCGGCCCGGAACATCTGGGCAGCCTTCAGCGCGCCCTGGGCGTCGAAGCCGAGGATCGTAAACCGCTGGCCTTCGGAGAGGGTCAGGCCAGTGCCGCTCTTGAACACTTTGCGGCCGGCGATGACGTGCGAGTCGACCGAGAACTTGATGTCTTCGCGGACGGCCTTCACGCAGGTGTCGAGGTTGCCTTTGCAGATAGCCGCTTTGGCGAGGCTTTCGTCGAGCGCCACGTAAACGCCAGTCGGGTCCGTCTTATTGGCGGTTTCTTCGAGCGCCAGGTTGACGTCTTTGCTCAGCGTCGCCGGGTCGACCGTGGCGGTCTCTTCGAACACCGGCTTCTGCAGGGAGTCGGTCAGGAAGGCGTGGGTCTTCGGCAGCTCGTTCTTCAGGAACGCGTTGGCCTTCGGGCCACAGTAGAAGTTGCTGAAAGCTTCCGCGAAGAATTCCGCCGGTTGCGAGCGAGCGTAGCTACGAAGCTTCGAGTTGTTCGACTCGGACTGGAAGAGCGCCGTGTATTCGCTTTGGAACTGGGGGTTTTTGCCGTCGAGGGCGACGTCGATGACGTGGCCGACTTCATGCTGCATCGCAAAATCCGGGGCGAAACCCTGGGTGTTGATCTCGATTTTCAGGGCGACGTTGGTGAACGTCGTGACGCCGATGGTCGAGCCTTCCAGCTGTTTCCGGGAGATCGTGAAGTCGTTGAACTTGTTCAACGAGTACATGTAATCGAGGTAGCCCTTCGGGAGGCCGGCGAGCGCGTTCCGGGCGCGACCCAGCGTCGCGGTCGACCACGTTTCGGGGCGGAGGAAGTCGGACGGCATGCCGGCCAGCTTCTTGTCTTGATCCGCCGCCGAGTACTCGACGCAGGCGAAGCCCTGATCGGTCAGCTGGTTCAGGTCCGAGCCGTCGTCCACGTGGGCTTGTTCGAAGCCGCAGGCCGGGGCGAGGAGCACGGTGAGCAGGGTCAACGGGCGAGCAAGGAGCATCAGGGTCCGTTCAGCTTGCATGTCTTTCCCTCAACTTCGTTATGGTGCAGAACCCCTTGTGCAAATCGAAGGCCAAGACGCGGGCGTGAAAAAAGCCCATGTTTTCGCGGCTTCCACGCAAGCCGAAGCAAGCCCCGGCGTTTACGCCGTAAACGCCCTGTCTGCGGTTTGACAACTGGACGACGCTCGACTACAAACCGGTTCCTATGGAATTGAACCGCCGCCAAGTCTGTTACCTTCGAGGCCTAGCCCACCCCCTGAACCCGCTCGTCCAAATGGGCAAGGGTGGCTACGGCGTGCCCTTCGTCAGCGAAGTCGCGCGCAACCTGAAATGCCACGAACTGGTCAAGGTTCGCCTGGCCACCGCCGACCGCGCGGAGTTCTACCAGCTCTCCGAGCAGCTCGCCCAGGAAACGGAAGCGACGCTCGTGCAGGCGATCGGCCGGATGGTCGTGCTCTACCGGCAAGGCGAAGAGCCCAAGATCCAGGTCCCGAGCTAGTCCTCACAGACAGGAACGGAGAACGTTCCCGTCGCCGAGTTGTTGACGTTCGCTACGATGCGCACTTTGCCCGAGACTCGCGTCGCGGTGTTTTCGGTGATTTCGAGGGCGATTTCGTCGTCGTAGAAGTACTCGGAGTCTTCTAGGTCCGCCTTCTCGTCGTAGTAATAGAGGGCGCCTGACAGGCGCACCGTGTTTTCGAGCGGGTCGGTGCGCTTCTCGAACTTGACGTAGCCGGCATCCACCCAGGACCGCTTCTCGTCGTATGGACACGGGTCGATGGCTTCGGTGCCGAGCAAGCGAACGGACAAGGTCGTCTTGCCGTCGTACGTCCGCGAGCTTGCGCTCCCCGTGACGAACGTCCAATTCTTGCCGTTGATCTGTCCCGTCGCCGCACCGTCCGTCGGCGTCACTCCGGTGTCTTTGGGCGTGCCGCTGATGCCCGTGCCGTCGTCCGAGTTTCCGGTGCCGGTGTCGGCATGGTCCTCATCGCCGTCGTCGTCGTTGCCGAGCGGATCCTCGCCGCAGGCGGGAGCCAGAGCGAGTAAAAATGCCAAAGACAAAATGCGGTAAAGCCTCGAAGCCATGAGATCCTCCGGGAGTACTACCTTGGGATCGGCCGGAAAAATCGAGCCCTTTAGCGCTCCGCCGCGC
>JAYVBB010000113.1:0-10595 GCA_043750715.1 Pseudomonadota bacterium
CGAACCCGGAACGGAACAGCGAATAGCCGAACATGCCGGGCGTCAGCGGCTCGGGGTTCCGGCCTTCCTTCTGGCCCAACGTCAGCGGCGTTTCGCGGAAGTTGAACCATTCGAATTCCATGCCGACGACAGGGAAAAGTCCCGCGACCTCGGCCTGGGCTATGATCTGTTTCAGCAGCTGGCGCGGGCAGACTGCTAGCGGCCGGTCGCCCTCGTCGACGAAGTCGCCGAGAAAGAACGGCATGTTGCCGTCCCACGGAATGGTGCGGAACGTCTCGAGATCGAGGTTCACCTTGGCGTCGGGATAGCCCGTGTGCCAGCCGGTGTATTCGACGTTGTCGTAGCACTGGTCTTGGCTGTCCCATCCGAACACCACGTTGCAGAAGCCGAATCCCGACTCGACGGACGACAGGAATTTGTCGATATGCATGACCTTGCCGCGGAGGATGCCGTCAAGATCGGTGACCGCGACTTTCACCTTCGTCGCCTCGGATTTGCGTAACGCCTTGATGACGTCTTCCGGCTTGTTGCTGATCGGCATCAGGCGGCCCTCCGAGTTGGCGCAGCGTCGAGGTTCGGGGATATTGGGGCCAATGATAATGCAATCGAGCGATTTTATGAAAGGAATTGGCGGGGTGCCGGCCGCTTGGTTCGAAGTTAATTCATGGATATGATTGGTTTATTGTGATATCGTCCCGGGCCATGGATCAGACTTTGCCCGCGGGGTTGTCGGAGCGCATCGGCTCGAGCCTGCAAAGCCTCGGCTTCCCCGTCACCAAACCAGACGTAATCGCCGCCGCCGTGCAGCGCCTCTCCGATTTTTACATCGCGCGTCCGGACGGCAAGACGCCGTGGCACGAAGCGTGGGCGCAGGCCGCCTACCTCGCCTACTTTCTGCCACTCAACTTCGTGCGCGTGCGCCGCGCGTTGCAAAAAGGCGCGGAGGTCGGCTTCTTCGAGGGCCTCTCGCGCTACACCGACTTCGGCTCGGGCACGGGCACCGTTTCGCTGGCGCTAGCCGACGTCTTCGGCGCGCAGTTCACGCACGGTCTCTGCATCGAGCGCGCCGGCGTCGCCTCGAAGCTCCACCGCGAGCTGCAGCCTGGAGCCGCCGCGAACCTGACGTTTTCCGACAAGGCGCCGGACCGCGGCGAGCATGGCGGCCACGTCAGCCTTTTTTCCTTCGCTTTGACGGAACTGCCGGAGCTCCCGCGGTTCGCGCGCCAAAGCGAGGCGCTCGCGATCATCGAACCGGCGACGCATCAGGACGGGCGCCGGCTGCTCGAGCTCCGCGCCGAGCTGCTGCTGGACGGTTGGTACGCCTGGGCGCCGTGCACGCATCAGGGCGCCTGCCCGCTGCTAGGACAATCGGCGCGCGACTGGTGTCACGACCGCGTTCCCTTCGAGGCGCCCGGCTGGTTCGAGAACGTGGAGGCGCACCTGCCGATGAAGAATCCGACCCTTGCCCATTCCTATCTGCTGCTCCGCCGGACGCCGCCCCCGGCAAGCCTTCAGGGGCTCGCCCGCCTGACGGGCGACCTCCGCCAGGAGAAGGGCGCGGCCCGCCAGCTGGTGTGCCGGAGCGAGCAGCGCGAGTTCCTGAGCTGGCAGAAAAAGCACGGCGACGCCCCCGGCTGGCCGCGCGGCGAACTGGTCCAGGTCGACGCCGGGGCCGAGAAAAAAGCCCAGGAAATCCGGGTCCGCGATGGCCAGTGTCGACTCGTTGGACGCCTTTCCTGAAACCCCGAATGTGAGCACAGGCTCACATTCTGACGGCTCGTCCAGAGCCGTTTATAAAACGATTTATGCTTTAATAATGGCTACTTACCTGTATAACGTGAGCGATTGCTCACAAAGCGAGTAGCGCGCGACGGCCTGCGAGCTTATTCTTTGCAGGGTGAGGGAACCCGGTCCAAACCGGCATCAAACACTCAGAGGTCCCGCCATGAACAAGCTCCTCAAACTCGTCAAAGGTACCCGCAGCTTCTACCGCCTGGTTCAAGACATGAACCGCACCGACGAGGTCTTCGGCGTCGCCGCCGAGCTCGACGATCCCGAGATGATGCTTCCTGTCGTCGAGCACTTCGCCCAGGCCAGCGCCCGCGGCAAAGCCGCCTTCGCCGAGCGTCCCCGCGTCGGCAAGATCGCCATGCAAGCCTTGCTCGCTCTCCCCGAAGGCACGCTGGGCCGCGCTTACGCCGAGCACATGACTGCTCGGGGCCTCGATCCCAACTTCTTTCCGCAATACGACATCGTCGACGACCTGTCCTACATGAAAATGCACCTCTACGAGACCCACGACATCTGGCACGTCGTCACCGGCTTCAAGACCGACGTCGCCGGCGAGTTGGGCCTTCAGGCGTTCTACGCCGCCCAGTTCCCGCAAGGCCCGCTGCCTCCGATCCTGATCGCCGCCGGCATGCTGAACACCGTGTTCAAGTCCCGCGGAGACAACGAGGGCCGGTTCGACGCGATCGCGCGCGGCTGGTTCCTCGGTAAACAAGCCAGCCAACTCTTCGGCATGCACTGGGGCGAACTGTGGGAACGTCCTCTTCAGGACGTCCGCGCGGATCTCGGCCTGGCTGCCCCCGAAGCCCTGAAGATCGCGGTCGGTCAATGACCACCGCCCGCCTGCGCACCACCGCCCGTAAGCTGCCACGCCAAGAGAGAGCCCGGGAAACCGTCGACGTCATTCTGGAAGCGACGGCCCGGACCCTCGTCCGCGTGGGCTACGACCGGACCAGCACCAACCGGGTCGCGCTGGAAGCAGGCGTGAGCATCGGCTCGCTGTACCAGTACTTCCCGAACAAGGAAGCGCTCGTCGCCGCGCTGATCGACCGCCACACCGACCAGATGACGGGACGGTGCCAGGGTGCAATCGCGGAAGCGGCCGGCAAGCCGCTTGCCGAGTCCGTCGACATAGTCATCCGCACGATGGTGATCGCGCACTCGGTCAACCCGAAGCTCCATACGATGCTGCAGGAGCAGGTGCCGCGCGTCGGCAAGCTCAAGCGCATTGACCAGATCCACGTCGACCTCACCGTCAAGGTCCGGCAGATGCTGGAGCTTCGGAAGGACGAGGTTCGGGTCGACGATCTGGATCTCGCGGCATTCTTCGCCGTCGAGACGGTCGACTCGCTGCTGCATTCGACGCTGAGCAAGCATCCCGGCAAGTGGACCAGCGAGCGCCTGATCCAGGAGATCTCGCGCGTCGTCCTGTCCTACTTGACGTCGCCGTCCTCGTTGTAGGCCCACATCAGGCCGCGCACGAAGGCTTGCGAGATCAGCAAGTGGATCGACTCCTCGAGCCCCTTCTCCTGCGAGCCCCTCGCCAGCTTCCGTAGATTTACGGCGCACTGGACAAGCCGCTGCTTCATGCGCGTCGCCGAATCGGAGAAGTTGCCGGCTTTCGCGAGCGCCTTGCCCGCGTTCTCGAGGATATCGGCGGACGCTTTGAGTTCGTCTTTGACCGCGACCGGTATCTGGATCTTGCCGGTGCTGTTGCCCGGATGCAGCGCCTTGACGAGCTCTTCGCGGACTTTGATGTAGCCGTAACGCCCCTTCATGACGGCTTCCAGCTGCGGCTCGAGGGTCTTCGGGAAGCCTTCGTCGAGCAGCATGTCCTTGAGATCCGGCATGCGGATCGGCGTTCCCGGAGTAATTTTCTTGGGGTCCTTGATCTTGTTCAGCTTGATGATGACCAGGCTGTAGTCTTTGTGGCCGTATTGATCGATCGAGAGCTGCTGGACGGTGTCGCCGGCTTTGTACTTGTAAGTGGCGGCCGCCGCGGGGCGGGCGAGCAAGAAGACCAGAGCGAGAAAGACGAATCCGTTCTTCATTGCAGCGCCTCACGGGATGACAGACGGCGGACCTTGTAACCGGCAGCTTCTAGACGGCGGCGCAAGCTGTCTTTGCCGACGAGATGCGCGGCGCCGACCGCGACGAAGCAACGCGTCCCTTTGAGCGATTTTTCGAGACGCGGGAACCAGAGGTCGTTGCGTTCCTTCAGCAACACGTCCATCTTGGCCGCGCCGCCTGGCGTCTCTTTGTTGATCTGGTCGAGGACGCCTTCGACGCGTTTTTCGTCGCCGGTCGAGTAGGCGTCGACGAGTTCGCGCATCTGCTCGGTCGCCTCGTCCTCGTGCAGCGCGACGTCTTCGAGGTCCTTGGCGTCGGTCGCGCGCGCGAACGCGCCGATCGCTTCCTGCCAGTGCTCCAGATAGTCGACGTGCTTTTTCAAGGCTTTCGCGCGCTCGTTAAAGACGCCGTCCATGGCGCGGCCTTCCGGCATCTGCCGTTGCATGTAGACGATCGTGACGAACCAGGGTTGCGAGTGCAGGAGCAGGTCCTTCGGCATCGACTCCGCGAGGTCCTCCCCGATTTTTTTCCACGCTTCGGGCGACACCTTGTCCGAAAGCTTTTCACCCGGCGGCAGCTTCGCCATCTGCATCAGGGCGCGGGGCTCGATCTCGGATTGGTCGGCTTCCATCACGAAGCACGGCGAATCGCTGAACGCCCGCCAGACGGAAGGTGGCAGGTCCTTGTCCGCGTCGACGCCGACGTGGATGGTGCCGAAGAGGTAGCTCGTGTCCTTGCTCTTCGAGACTTCCCAAAGGAGGGGCGCCGCCAAAGGCGCCGTGTGAAAAGCGGCTGCCTTGGACGGGGCGGAGTCCTTTTCGGTATGGACGCAGCCACCCAGAACGCAGGCCAGGGCGAGCAAAAAATGGCGTGTCTTTTCCATGATCTGAGTCGTATCAGAGAATGCGGCAAAAGGTCTAACCTTTTAAAATACTTGCCTTTACTATTAGAATTTGTTAAAAACGCACTATGATCCGGACGCTCTTTCCAAAGATATTCATGGGTCTCTTCGTCGCCCTTCTCTCGGGGTGCGGCGCGACGGATCCGTCCGTCTCGGACCCGAAAGTCGTCGGCGGCGTTCCCGTGGCGCCTGGTGACTTCGCGGCCGTCGTCGGGCTCGCGTTCGGTCAAGTCGGCGACGCCGCTTATGTCGCGGAATGCACCGGCACGTTGATCGCTCCGTCCGTGGTGCTGACGGCCGGCCACTGCGTCGACAACAAGCAGGACGTCGTCGTCTACACGGGCGACGGCCAGGACGACGCCCTGGTTCCCGTCGCGGCCGCGCACCGCGTCGCCAGCAAAGCCGTGCACGCTCAGCTCCGCCGCTATCCGCTGGGTTACGCCGACTTCGCGCTGCTCACCCTCGAGGAACCTCTGGAAGGGATCACTCCCCTCCCCTTCGTGACCACGCTGGCCGAACGCCTCGCGGCGACGACGCGCGGCAGCGCGCTGCTGGTCGGCTACGGCCGCCGCGAAGACGCGCGCGCGGGCCGGAAATTCCAGGCGGAAGCCCGCATCCATGCCGCCACCTCGACGGAAGCGGTCGTCGGCGGCGACGGCAAAGACGCCTGCGCCGGAGACAGCGGCGGCCCCGCCCTGACGCATAGACCCGACGGAAGCTACGCTTTGCTTGGCGTCGTGTCGCGCGGCCTCGGCCTCGACTGCGGGAGCGGCGGCTACGCCGGCCTGACGAGCGACGTCGCCTGCTGGATCGCCGGCACCGCGGGACTTGCGCTGCCTGCCGCCTGCACGATGACAGCTCCGGCTTACTCCGACGCCGACTTGGCGCGCGCCGATTTTCTGCGCCTCTGCTCCGGCAAGAACGCCAACCCGACGCAAAAACAAACGATCGCCCAGCTCATGCTGGGTCTCGGCTACAAGACCTGTCGCGAAGCGGCGGCGAAGCTTGCGGCCACGACGGCGCTGGCTCTCGACGGACTGATGCTCCAGGACCTGAGTCCGCTGGCCCGCCAGACCCAGCTCGAATCGCTCTCTCTCACCGGAAACCGCGTCCGCGACCTGGCACCCCTCAAAGGTCTCCACCGCCTGAAATCCCTGAAAATCGACGGCAACGACGTGGCCGACCCGTCGGCTCTCGCCGCGCTCGAAGCGCGCGGGCTGCTCGTCCTCGGCAAACGCCGCCAGCTCGGAAATTATTTTCAGACGGATTTTCTGAAGCTCTGCCAGGACCAGGCGACGCCCGACGCGCCACGCAAGACGATCAAAGCGGTCTTCTGGGTCACGATGGCCGAGGACTGCGAGAAAGCCAACGAACGCCTGCTCGGCGTTTCGACGCTGCGCCTTGCCGACCGCGGTCTTACCGATCTCTCTCCGCTCGCGGGCCTTTTGGGCCTCGAAAGCCTGGACCTGAGCAGGAATCCGCTCGCCAGCATCGAGCCGCTCGCCGGCGTCGAACAGCTCTCACGGCTCGACCTCTCGGCCACCGGGATCACGGACGTCGCGCCGCTGGCGCCGCTCGTCGCACGCGGCCTCGTCATCAAGGGACTGCTTGAGTGACGAACGCCCGCCCGACTCTTGCCGCCTGGCTCGGCGAAGCACCGTTCACGCTCGCGATGTCTTCGGGCTTCTTCGGCTTCTTCGCGCATGCGGGAGTGTTGACGGCGCTGCTCGAAAAAGGGCTGAAACCCGCGGCGACGCGCGGCTCGAGCGCCGGCGCGCTGGTCACGGGCCTGTGGGCCGCGGGTCTGGACCCCGACGTCATGGCGAAAGAGCTGATGCGGCTCGAGCGCCAGGACTTCTGGGATCCCCGCCCGGGATTCGGTCTGCTCGCCGGCCGCCGGTTCGATCAAAAGCTCCGGGAGTTGCTGCCCGTGGCGACGTTCGCGTCGTGCCGCGTGCCCGCCAGCGTCTCGGTCTTCGACGTCTGGTCGCGTCGGACGGAGGTGCTGACCAAGGGCGACCTCGCGGCCGCGGTGCGCGCCTCCTGCGCGCTACCGGGAATGTTCCATCCCGTCTGGATCGACCGGCGTCCAAAGCTCGACGGCGGCATCGCCGACCGTCCGGGACTGTACGGCGCCGCGGCAGGAGAACGGATCCTGCACCACAACCTGACCTCGAAATCGCCATGGCGTCGGTTCTACAAACCGGGGCAGCATCGTCCGACGTCCCGCCCGGGCCTCGCCGTGCTCGCGATCGACGACCTGCCGCGCGTTTCGCCGCTAGCGCTTCCGAGAGGCAAGGACGCCTTCGCGAAGGCCCACCGCGAAGCCTCTGCGGCGCTCGCCCGGCCCACCGAATAATACAAAAAATCCGCCTGGTTCGCGGCTGGCGCCATCCCGCGTGGACATAGCCCGGCGGCCATGTTACCAACCGCGCATGGACTTGAGACGCAAAGCCCTGAATCCCGATGCCGATTTGGCATTCGCGCCCGCCGCACTCGTCAAGAAATCGACGATCGTCTACGGGATCATGATCGCGCTCGGGCTCGCCGTCGTCGCCTTCGGCCACAAGACGCTGCCGAAGGCGTTGTCGATTCCGTCGGATCCCTACGAGGCGTTCCGGCTGGTTGCCATCGGTCTGCTCGGCTGTGGTCTCTTGCTCGTCCTCAGCTACTTTTTCGAAGACTGGTTCGCGTCGTTCCGCGAGCTGAAGGCCGTCATCACGCGCTATCTTGGCCCGGTCACGGCGCCGATGGCCATCTACCTCTCGCTCATCACTTCCTTCGGCGAGGAAATCCTCTTCCGCGGCGCCATGCAACCCTTCGCGGGCCTCGTGCTGACGAGCGTTCTCTTCGGCCTTCTGCACATGGGCCAGAAGGGCGTCGTCTCGGCTTGGAGCATCTGGGCGCTGATCGCCGGACTCCTGCTCGGTTGGATCTACGAAGACACCGGCAGCCTCTGGCCGCCGATCATCGCGCATTTCGGCGTCAATTGCTGGTCGATCCTGAATCTGCGTCGCACCTACCGCGGCTTCAAAAAGCACGTCGCCGAGGCGGGTCGCCAGGACGCCCAGGGTCCGGACGCCTGAGCCATGCTCGCCGGCCACCCGCACATCGTGCTCTTCCAACCCGAGATCCCGCAGAACACGGGCAGCATCGCGCGCCTGGCCGCGGGCAGCGGCTCGCGCCTGCACCTGATTCCGCCGTTCGGGTTTTCCGCGGCGGATAAAAATCTGCGGCGCGCCGGCCTCGACTACTGGCCGTTTCTGGATCTGGAGATTCACGACAGCCTCGAGGACGTCTTCACGCTCTTCCCGAACCGCTGCGTCTTCCTTTCGAAAAAGGCGACGAAGAATTTCTGGGAGATCCCGCTCGGCCGCGACGTCTTCGTGTTCGGCCGCGAGACGTCGGGGTTGCCGGAGGACCTGCACCAGCGCTTTCCCGACGCCTTCTACCGCATTCCCATGTATCATCCCGGCGTGCGCAGCCAAAACTTGTCCAACGCCGTCTCGGTGCTGGTTTACGACCACATCCGCCGCTTGGAAGAAGCCGCCGCGGAGAACGCCCATGCCTAGCTTGATCAAACCCCTGACGCCCGACGCGGGCTGGCTCGCGACTTACGTGACGCCGTCGCTCGTCGCCGCCGCGCCGTACAAAATCGACGCGCCGAAAGTCGACATCAAGCTGGACCAGAACGAAAGCCCATGGGATCTGCCCCCGAAGCTCAAGGAAAAAGTCGTGAAGCGCCTGATGGAGCGCTCGTGGAACCGTTACCCGCCGCCGTTCGCGGACGAGCTGGCGGCGAAGGTCGCGGGCTATGCCAGAGTGAGCGAGGATGCGGTCCTGCTAGGCCCGGGCTCCAACTACCTCGTCAGCCTGGCGCTGTCGGTGTTCTCGCGCGGCATCAAGGCCGGCGGCAAGTTCGTCATTGCTCGCCCGTCGTTTCCCCTCTACGAATCGCACTGCCAGTACGAAGGCATCCCCTACGAACCGTGGAACCTCGACGCCGACCTCGAGTACGATCCGGCGCTGCTGCCCGCGCTACCCAAAGGCTCGCTCGTCGTCTTCGCCTCGCCGAACAATCCCGTAGGCAACGTGCTGAAGAAAAAGACCTTCGAGAGCCTGCTAAAAGCGCATCCGGACGTGCTCTGGCTCGCCGACGAGGCCTACTTCGAGTACGCCGCCGAGCCGTACACGGAGCTGATCGGCCGCTATTCCAACCTGATTCTCCTGCGCACGTTTTCCAAGACGATGGGCTGCGCGGGCGTCCGCATCGGCTACTTCATCGGAGCGCCGGCCTACTTGTCGTTGCTGAAGAAGCTCCGCCTCCCGTACCTCCTGAATCACTTTTCGCTCGCGGCGATGGAAGTGCTGCTGACCGATCCCGAGATGAAGGCGCACCTGACGGCGATCCAAACCAACGCGGTGAAGCAGCGGACGATCGTCACGACGGAGCTTCAGCACTTGGCCCCCAAGGGCGGCTTCCAGGTGAAGCCGTCGGAAGCCAACTTCGTGCTGCTGCGCTGGCCGGACAACGAGCGGGCGCTCGCCGCCCACCGAAAGCTCGTCGAGCAGGGGATCCTCGTCCGGAACGTGTCGCCGGGACCTGGCCTGGCCGGGTGCCTCCGCGTCACCCTCGGCGACGAGGCGGAGAACGCCGCTTTGCTCCGCGCTTTCCAAAAAGTCTAATTATTGTCACAAGATGACGCTTGTCCCGCCGGCCTAGGTAAAGGCAGGGCCTGGGTGCGCCGAAACGCTCCGTATGACGGACGACGCCCGCAATCTATCGGCAAAATACCGCATTCCGGCCCCCGCTGCCCTTGATGGCAAGGACATCGTGATGGTCGCGGAAGATCAGACCGATCTGCGCCTGATCGTCGCGCATCAATTGCAGAAATTGAACCTCGGCGCGCCGAAGCAGTGCGCTAACGGGTACGACGGCATTGAAGCCTTGAAGCACGGAGTCAAAGCCTCCGTCTTCATCTGCGACATGGAGATGCCGGTCATGAGCGGTCTCGACATGCTCATGGAGCTGAAAGAAAATCCGGCGCTCGACCTCGGCCCGTTCTGTCTGATGATGGCCGACGTCAACAAAGAGAAGATCATGCTCGCCGTCGAGAACGGCGTCGACGAGATCCTCGTCAAACCGTTCACGCTCGGCGACATCGGCCCGAAGGTGCGCGCCGCTTTCGCCAAGTTCCACAACCCGTCCAACCCGGAGAAGGTCTACGAGCTGGCGAAAGTCTCCCTTCGCGAAGGCAAGCTGGACCTGTCCGAGAAGATCTACCGGGACCTCGCCGCGACGGCGCCGAAAGCCGCCCGCCCGCTGGTCGGCCAGGCCCGCATCGAGGTCAAACGCAAGGAGTTCGACAAGGCTCTGACGCTGCTCGAAGACGCGGAGAAAAAGAACCCGAACTTCGTCCATCTCTTCACCGAGCGGGCGATGATCTACATTCAGCGTTCGGACTTCGCACGCGCCATCGACAATTTCAAAAAGGCGATCGCGCTGTCGCCGCTGAACGCGCTGCGCTACAAGGACGCGGCCGACGTGCTCTTCAAGATGAAGCGCTACGACGAGGCCGTGACGCTGCTCGAGTCGGCGCTGGCGCGGAAGCTCGAGTTCCCGGACCTCTACCACTTCCTCAGCCAGGCCAAGTTCGCGCTGCGCGACTACAAGTCCGCCCAGAAGTACGTCCGCCAGGCTCTGGCGACCGACTCGGAAAACGTCGTTTATCTGAACCAGCTCGGCATCTGCCTGAAGGAAACGGATCAGAAGGACGAGGCCCTGAAGGTCTACAACCAGATCATCAAGGCCGACCCCCAGAACGTCGACGCCCTC
>JAYVBB010000114.1:0-5483 GCA_043750715.1 Pseudomonadota bacterium
GCGACGGCGCCTGCGGACTGCACGAGCAACACGTTAGTTACGACCCTCGCCGGCCCGTTTACAGGAAGCGCCACCACGTACTACACGGATGACACGGGCATCGCCGGCGCCACCTTCTCGTACCGGGCGTGCGTGACCGATTTGGCCGGGAATCAGACCTCCACCAATACCTTTACCAGTGTCGTCTCGGCCAAGTTTTCGTGGATTTTCGCGACGACCAGCGGCGCCTATACCGGGAACTTGGGTGGCGTCGCGACCGCGGACTCAGCCTGCACCACCGCTGGCGCGGCGATCGACTCGACTCTGGCGTGGGGTGCCGTCCTGTCTACCAGCACCATGGACGCCGCGGGTCATGTTCCCATTCGAGGCTCGGTTTACAACTGGGCAGCGACGCCCGTCGCGGTTGCCACCAGCTATGCGACGATGTGGGGCAGCGCCTGGACCACGGCCGTCACCTATGATCAAAGCGGCGCGGAGGTTACCGGCAACGCCTGGACCGGATCCACGGGAGCGGGGGGCGTCGACAGAGGTACCGGTGCCGACGCTATCAATAACCATTGCGCCAACTGGACCAGCGCGCTAGCCGGAAGCAGCGGACGCTACGGCGGTGTTACTGGCACATCTGGCGCATGGGTGACGTCGTCGACGCAGGCTTGCAGTGGTACAGCTCGTTTGTACTGTGTCAGCAGGGCAATAGAACCCCTGGTGGCCGTTTCGGCCGCTACCGGCACCACAACTGGCGGCAATATCAACGTTACGGTTAGCTTCCCCTCCGTCACGACAGGCTATTCGAAAGTCGAGATCCGGCGCAAACTAGGAACCGTAGCACCGTCGACTGCCTGCACCGATACCCTGGTCAAAACCTATAGCGCCGCACCGTTCACCAGCGAGACGTTCGTCGATCCGACCGCGACGACGGCCGGAGCGTTTTATTCCTATATTGCCTGTCTTTACGATGCCACCGGCATCGTCGCGACCACCACGACCTTGCCAGCCCGGGCCTTCCGCACGACGGCGGCGCATGCGATATTTATCACGACGAGCACCTATACCGGTAACCTCGGGGGATTGGCGGGCGGTGACGCGTTATGCCAAACGGCGGGAAATGCCCTCGATTCGACCAAAACCTGGAAATTCGTCGCGTCCGATAGCGTCACGGACGCGGTGACCCGACTCGTGTTGACGGGAGACATCAGGAACGTCAACGGCGTGCTGCTCGCGACGAGCGAAGCGGATTTCTTCGACGGCACGCTTACCGCAGCCGTGTCCTTGACCGAGGCGGGCGTCTCTTCGCTCGGCCGCTCATGGACTGGGTCACTTAACTCCGGTGTCAAATACGGCTCGGCTCTCTACTGTACAAACTGGACCGACGCCACGGCCGGAGTTAGCGGTAGACGCGGACGGCATAGCACCACTACGACCTATTTGGACAACCAGACGAGTACCTGCAGCACGGCAAGTAGCCTCTACTGTATTTCGTCGACGGCCTGGTGAAGTGGCTCCCTCGCCCCTTGTGGTGCGGCCGTCGAAAATGGTCCAATTGTGAAGTCCGTTTCTCACACGGGGAACGGGCTGCAATAGTTTAAAAACACAATAAGCTATCAAAATATTTGCTATAATCAGGATCCCTAAAGACCCGCGTCCCCTCACCGAATGGGATTGTGTCACCCCTTGGGGGGTTGGAGGATCCATGAAAAGCCATTTCTATGTCTCGCACCTTACTGTTGCTCTCTCAATGGTTACGCTGATCGCCGGATGCGGCCAGGAAAAAGACGACGACCCAGGTCCCGTGACCCTGTCGCTTGCCATGGAGTCGGGCGGCGCCGCGCTGGCCGGTTCGGCCGTGAAGGACGTCAAGTTGTGCTTCAAACGCCTCCGCTTCAAGACGGCGGAGGAGGACACCGCTTCAGCCGAAAAGCCGCCGACCGCGGACGAGGACGACGCGGACAGTGACAACATTGATTTTGACATCGGTGAGGTCACGCTGGCAACCGGCGAAAAGAAGCTCGGCGACATCGAGCTCGCAGCCGGGAGCTATCGCCGCATCGACCTCGACCTCGACAAAAAGTGCAATGGCTACAGCGTCATGATGACGAATGCCAACGGCACGTTCCAGACCGACGACCGGGTCAAGATCAAGTTCCGAGGCGACTTCCAGGCTAGCGAGTCGAACAAATCCATCAGTTTGGTCGTCGATACGCTAATTGCCGGCCTCGAAAACGTGAAAGACGGCAGCGAGATCAAAGCCGCGATCGGCAACCCCAGCGGTGTCGCCAAAAACAAGTAGAACTGGCTGTTCATCAAGCACACCGGAATCTGGCAGCTCGCTGCCGACATCTTCGTCGTCGAGGTCACTCAATTTTCGGCGCAGGTGTTGCCGCTCCCGTCCGGGGATCCGGCTTTCAGCCCCAGGTAACAAGCGTAGACGTCGTCCGACGCCGTGAACTTGCGCGACCGCCCTCCGTTCATCAGGTTCGTCGCGGTGACGTGCACGTGCTTGTCGTGGTTCATGTCTTCGTTCTGTTGCAGCCCGTGGAAGCGGCCGACCGCGTGCGTGTTGATCAGGCCTTGGGACAGCGCCGCGCCGGCGTAGGCCAGGAATTCGTCCTTGTAGGCCGTGATACCGAGGTCGACCGAGGTCGACTGGAGGACGCCAAAGAGAAACCAGAAGTTCTTCTCGTAGTCCAGGGGAGCGTCCGGCTCGTTGCCTTTGCCCGTGGAGACGTAGTGGACGTCGGCATCCGTGCCATGCTGGTGGGAGCCGCTCGGATGGAGAACGGTGTCGCCGGACCTAGGCGTCGTGCCGTCGGCTTCGCTCAGGTCCCCGACGGGAATGACGCCGAGCTCCGGAAAGAGCAGCTGGACGAAACGCGCGGCGCGCCTCAGCACGTAGAGCAGGTCAGTCGAACCATACTGGCGCTTGCGGTTGAAAGGGGTCAGGGCGTCGAGCAGAAATTCGAGCGGCATCAACTTGAGCGCTGGAGTCTTATAAAGGGGAGATTCCGGCTCGGCCCGCGCAAAGGACTGCATCCCAGCAAAAGCCTCGTTGAGGCGCACGGGCGTCACCTGAAGGGGCGTCCCGGCTGCGGCCGAGGAGTTGGCTCGCGTGGCGAGCAGCTCGTCCAACTCGTCGGAAGCAAAGCCCGCGGACGTCGGCGCGGGCTCCCCGTCCGTCGGCTGACTGTCCCGCCCGGCTGGATAAGACAGGGGAAGGGCTTCGCGAGCGGCCGTGCGCCCGCCCATGACGGACCACACGCCCTGGTCGATAACGATCAGAGTCAGTGGCATCCAACTAGCGCAGGCCACCCCGCTGCCAGCGCCGAGCGTGAACGAGCGAAAATCCGGGCTTAGCTGCTTGAGCGTGAGGCCGTTCCGGCGGTTACCGCTTCCCGCCAAATAGACGTTTCCGACGACGGTAGCCACTCGCATTGGCTGATCGAAGGTCAAAGCAACTTCTTTGACGCAGGCCCAGTAGCGGTGCTCCAGCACCGGTCGACCGTTGACCATCCGTGGTTGAGCAGGCTCGTAGCTATACGAAACGTTGACGCCCGTCGTCGCTGTGGCTAGAGACGGAACTAAAGCCGCAAGAAACAAGATTGCCGTGCTTGGCGCAAATCGAATGGCCATAACATCCTGTGAAATTTTTGGATCGTGTAGAGATCGGTTGATGGGCGATTTTGAGTTGCCCATCTTAAGGGAGATTGGCGGGAGAACAACTCTTAAATTCGCGACATTTATGAGCGTTTCGTGAGTCCGGTGTTGACGGTCGGCGAAGCACAGCCCGCAGACGCCGCACTCTGTGTCGACCAGCGAACGAGAGCGCGTGTATGAGCACTCCTGCACGTCTACGGCGACTTCTAGGTGAAGTAGAGCAGCAACGCAAAGAGTACGATCCAAGGTACGACGAACGCCAGCACGCGCCACGCGGCGCATCATTCGCTGGCGGATGTCTTCCGGCCGAGGGCTGCGATCGCTTAGAATCTCCGGGGCAGGACACAAACACCCTATCCAACAGACATCGCGACGCTTTCTTGAGCGATTGAATGATGTCCGACGCTTCCGCGGGCCGGTCGGCGAGTCCAATCGTACGCGAAATCGTTTTTACGGATCGGTAAAAGAAATATCCAACTGCATCCGAGCGGACTCAGCCGCTTTGAAATAGTAGTCCGAATTGGTGCGCGTAATGAAAGTCGGCAGTCGACTACCGCAGTCCAAATTGATTCGCTCGTCTGCCGATTCGCAATCCGACGCGCTAAATGCTGACCCGTCCCAGGATGGCACCACGAAGATGCCTCCCGTCGAGTGCGTGTCGTAGATGAATCGGGAGGCGAGAAATCCCGCAGCCGGATAGAGCTTCATGCGTGCGGAAGGTTTATTCTTGAAAATGTTCAAAAGAAAGGTGGGGGGTGGCACGTCAAAATTGGGCTTCGACTGAACCGCAATCCCCAGCTCGCCGAGCGGCGCAGTTTGTCCGGAGACGAAGCGATCGAAAAAACTGAACGGCTGCGACTCGCATTGTCCGGGCGGAGTGTTAAAGGCTCGCGTTATTGCTAAACACGTCTCCGGGCTGGTGTCGTCGAAATCAATGAGGTCGGCAAAGCGGAATCCCTCCACGGGAGCGCCGAAATGGTTGGTCGCCACGCTCACGGCGCGCAGCGGCCCGATGTCTCCCGCAGTCGTGTTTCGTACAAAAAACTCGGATGACAAAGCTCGCGAGCATCCGGAAAACCGGTTCGTCACGAGAACTTCAATGCCGTCGAGATAACGCCCCATGCCCACCAGATGTCCGCGCGTCTGCAGCAAAAAACGGTCGGCAGCGGAGGTCTCGAAGAAAGATGCAGGGCCGTGCAGAGTCATCAGCGCATTTGGGTCGTTCTCAAGATTGTTCGTCACCCCATCATCGGTGTCCGTGGTCGTCCAGAAGAGGGACAACCCGCCCCCTTGCAAAATCCCGTCAGTCGTCCCCGGCGAGGGAAACCCTGCCCCCGGAAGGAGCATATTAATCGCGCGTTTCGTCGCTGACGTCCCTTCGAACCAGAGCGCTCCGGTCGCATCGGGTTTGGTGAGCCATACGCCACGCAGCAACCCTCCGCCTCCGTTGGGAACCAGGTTGGTCCCAGGGGTTAGTGGACCGCGCGCCGAGCGGTCGAACCAGAGGAGCATGGATTTGGTGATTACGACAACGTCGAGGTAGCCGTCTTGCAGTGCAGTGACGCCGTTTGCCTGACTCATCAGACCCTGGCAGGAGCCGGCCGAGGGCTCCAGCGAGCACATGCTTGCGTCCGCCCAAGACACCAGTCGAGTCAATTCTGTTTGCGTGTTCGCACTGACGAGCGAGCGGGGAAGCCAGGAGATTAACAACACGGGCCGCCCCTCTCCGACCTCGACGATCGTATCCGTTTCGATCAGAGGATCACTGGACGTGCCGCAATTCGTTTCGGTCGGCGGGGAGCCAGGATCGGGAGATGCCGGCGACGGCGGGA
>JAYVBB010000115.1:0-11835 GCA_043750715.1 Pseudomonadota bacterium
ATGTCGAACCACTTCTTCTGGGCCTTCTCGTCGGTGTCCGACGGGTGGCGCTTCAGAATCGCCGGATCGAACTCGCGGAAGACCGAGCCTAAGTCCGGATCACCGCCGTAGTTGCCGGCGTGGCAGGGCGTGCAGAGGTTCGGGACGAATTTCGGGCCTTCGAAGTCGAGGACGGCGGCCTTCGAGAGTACGCGCGTGAATTTGCCGTCCTTCACGGTCGGAACGAAGACGTAGAAGCGGGTGTACCCCTCTTTGCTGACGTTCATCGTCACCGTGCCGAGGTCCCATAGGTCTTTGTTCGCCAGGATCTGCTGTGGGGTCGCGCCGTCGAAGCGTCCTTTGGCGTCCGGGTCCTTCCAGTTGGTGACCGAGCAGCCGCCTTCGCCTGGCTTGAAGGACTTGTTGCACACCATGTCGCGCCAGAAGCCGAGGTCGCCGACGTTCTGGTAGAGGGCCTTTTGCGTGTCACCCTTGAGGTAGGCCTTCGCCCAGGCGTCGAAGGTGGGCGTCGCCGGCTCGCCCTGGCAGCGCTGCTGGTTGCTGGCGTCCTGAATGGCGCAGGTGCTCTCATAGTATTCGGTCGCGGTCTTTTCGGTGCCGGTGCCGTCACGGGTCAGGAAGAAGTTCAGCGGCACGTCGCCTTGCGCTTCGACCGCCGGGCCGTCCGCCAACCGGAAGATCGTGCCGCGGAAGTGGTCGAGGATGTACATGTTGCCGTCGTTGTCTTCGCCGAACGTGCCGATGGCTACGCCCGTCGTGCCGACCAGCTGCCGCTTGAACTTGCCGTTGTCGGGAATGAGTACCCACAGGTTGCCAGTGACGAAGTCGCCGAAGACGTAGCGGCCCTTGAAAGCAGCAAGTTTCGGGTCGTTGCCCCGGTAGACCACGCCGCCCGTGACGGAGCGGCCTTCGTCGCGGCCGTATGAGGCGATGGGGTCCGTGATTTTTTCGCCTTGGTGGAGGAAGCTTTCGATCTTCTGCTTGCGGTCGCCGAGCAGCACGCTCGGACCTTCCTTGAAGCTCCAGCCGTAGTTCTGGCCCTTCTTCAGGAGGTTGACCTCTTCGAAGGCCTCCTGGCCGACCTCGGCTTCGTAAACGTCGCCGTTGGCAGGGCTGACCGCGATGCGACACGGATTCCGGTGGCCCCAGGTGTAAATCTCGGGCTTGAAGCGGTTGTCGCCGCGGAACGGGTTGTCGTCGGGGATTCCATACTGCTTGCCGTTTTCCCGGCCGTCGACGTCGACGCGCAGCACTTTCGCGAGCAGGACGCCCGGGTCGACGCCGCGGCCGTTCGGATCGCGCGGAATGCCGCCGTCACCCGTCCCGAAGAAGAGGCGGGAGGTCAGCTGGCCGTTCTGGCGCTCGAAGGCAAGACCGCCACCGTTGTGGTTGCCGCGATCCTTTTTGATGCTGAAGAGGATCTCTTCCGACGCGGTGTCGATCGTGTAGTCGCCGCGCACCTGGAAGCGCGAAAGACGCACGAACAGGTTGCTCTGGCTGGGCCTGCCGCCGTTCTGGTTCTTGTCGAAGCCGGTATAGGAGATGTAGACCTCGCGCTTTTCCGGAAAGCGCGGGTGGAACACCATCTTCTAGAGGCCTTCCTCGTAGGTCACGTCCTCGACGTCGCCCGAGGCGATCCGCGCCGAGAGGTCGGCGGCAAGCTTGACGTCGCCGGGGAGCGCGTCGTCCCTGTTCGGAAACATCTTGATCGTGCCGGGCTTCTCGAGGACGTAAAAGATGTTCTTGTCGTCGGGCGCCGTCAGCATGTGCGTCGGCTGGGTGAACGTCAGGTTGCGGAATACGGCGACCTTGCGGAGGCCGACGCTGATGCCGTCACCGGCTGCCTCGAGGTCCGAGTCGGAGGATCTCGGTCGGCAGGAGAAAAGCGACGCGGCGACGACGAGGTAGGCGCACCAGCGGCGCACTTGCAGCATGACGAATTCTCCCTGAAAATGGTGACCCCTTGTCGGTAAAAGGGTCAAAATTCTTGAGAGGAGGGAGAAAGAATTCCGGCCGGCAACCCGTTGATTCACGGGGTGCCGGCCGAGGTGTTTGCGGAAATTCCGAGTCTAGTGGTAGCAGCGGACCTCGAGCATGATGCCGTCCGGATCTTTCATGTAGAGAGTCTTCCGGGGAGGATGCTGCTCCGCGTGGTCGGCGTAGCCGTCGCCGAGCGGCGGAGACTCCTGGATCTCGAAGGGCCCCATGTGCTTGATCAGCTCGCAGCCGTTGACCCGTTCGCACAGGCGTTCCAGCTCGGCGGTGGTGTCGACGCTCAGGCAGAAATGCTCGATGCGGGGGGCCGTCTCCGACAACGCCTGGTCCGGATCCGGCGCCCTCACGATGTGCAGGCGCAGGTCGCCCAGCATGATCTCGATGAAATGCGGCGACGGCTTGCTCACCACCCGGCCGCCGAGGAATTCATAGAATTCGCGGCTCAGACCGAGGTTTTTGACGGCCAAAGCCGTATGATCGCTGCGAAGCATGGCGGGGGGACTCCTGGTTGGGCTCAGGGGACCCACCTTACACAAACGCCGCGCAGTTGGAAATTCCCCTCGGGCTATCGCTATCATCGTTCGGATTTATGGTCCAGACGGCGGAAATTATAGGTGTATGCCCGGGTCGAGGGAGTCGCCGCGGCCGTCGTCACCCCCGCCGTCCCCGGCATCGCCGGCACCGTCGCCTGCTCCCGCGTCGCTCAGGTCGGCGGCCCCGCTTCCCGGCAGGTTGTGGATGAAGGTATTCACGGCGAAGGCCTGGGCGGACGTCACCGCGGGGACGCCCGCGGGTGGCGGCGGCATCTGGGGGACTGCCTCGGAATGCGTGACGGCCGGATCGATCACGAGCGCCAGCATGCTCTGCTCGGGCGCGCCGGGGACGATCAGGCGGCCCTGGTAGCTGTCCCGTACCGTGCCGTCGAGATGCGACGCCAGGCTCGTCAGGTCGAGGCCCGCCTTGGGTGATTCGCCGCGGTGACACGCGACGCAGTAGACGTCGAGGAGCTTTGCCTGAATGCTCGCGACGGAGGCCTCGACCTTCTGTCCATAGGGACTCGGCTTCGGTTCCGGCTTCGGGGCGGGTTTCGCATCCGGCTTCGGGTCTTGGTGGTCGATGCTCTTGTCGCCCGGCTCGTCGGCTTGTCCGGGGGCGTCGTCGCCCCCGTCGTCCTCGTCCGGAGGCGGCGCCTGTTCGCCGCTGCCGGCGTCGGCGGTCGTCTCGACTGAGTCCGCTTTCTTCGACTTCTTCCGGGCGCAGGCCCCGAAGAGCTGCGCGGTGCCGAATACGGCGATGAAGGCAAGCCGCGAGTCAAAACGCAGGATCATGTGAACCTCCCTGGCGACACGTCCGAGTTACTTATAACTCAAAACGCCTCGACTGGGCAGTCCGTCGAATTGGCTCTAACCCTTGTGTACCAAGGCTTTCATGGCTCGCCGCACTCGTCGCCTTGGCATGCCACGTCGCCGGCGTCGACTCCGGTCGTGAGGTCCGTCAGCCAATGCTTCAGCATCACGCCGCCCGACGTCACGCCGTAGAAATCGTTGTCTGTCGTAGCGCAGTGCGCGTTCCCCGGTCCGACGTACGACCGGAAGTTGGGCGTCGTCGCGTGGATGTCTGCGAGCGCTCCGTACATTTGGCCGCTCCACAGGTCCGGGTCGCCTCCCATGCGCACATAGAACAGGCGCTGGATGAAATCGAACGAGGTGTTGTACTGCGAGAACGTCACGTCCGGATAATAAGCAGCGGCGCGGCGGTAGTATTCCGATAGCTTCAGCGTCTTGTAGTCGACGCGTGCCGGGTCGAGCTCCGGGATCCAGCGCGGCGCGGACGCGGCGATGTTCCAGCGGCCAAGGCCCTGCTCGCGAAATTCCGGCGTCAGGATGCCGACGCCCGAATCGCCGAACTGGCTGAGAGCCGCGCGCGGGAAAGCTTCGCGGATGTGCGGGGTGTAGTAGACGGAGCCGTACGATCCGGCGCTGCATCCCGTAACGAGCACTTGGCTCGGCGAGGTGTAATGGGTCTTCACCCAGTCGATCACGGCTTGCGCGTTGACCGCGCCGCGATGGTGGATCTGGAACGTGGTGCCGTTGCGGCGCGTGTACGTCACGTCGGCTTGACCCCAATGCACGTCGCCGGTGCAATACGGGACGACGACGTGCGTCCAGTCCATGTAAGGGTTGGCCGCGTTGCGTTTGTCGTAGACGCCTTGCAGACCTTCGCGCGCTTGCTCGCGGAGTGCTTCGACGGAGTCGGTAAACGTCGCCGTGTCGACGTCGCAGGTCTCCGCGTCCCAGCAGGCGCCGCCGCCGATGAAGTCGATGATTACCTTCTCGCTGCTCCCCGGATGGACGAAGAAGGAGTAGGGCTCACCGCGCGCGCACAGCGTGTCGCCGCCGGTAGGGTACTCGATCCAGCCGTCGATGTCGGCGGACGCGTTGGTGGTAGCCAGCGCCAGCACGGCGCCAAATAAGAGGCGAAGCATGAGATCCCCCTGGGTTAGAGCTGCCTCGAATGTAGCAAAATGAGAACGTCTTGAGTATGTGTTAAGATGACACTCTCTGGATTTTTCAGACAATTGAACGGGTTTTGAGTGGCCGAAGAGCGCATCCTCGTCATCCAGCTGCGACAGCTAGGCGACATCCTGCTGACGACTCCGGTGCTGCGCGCCATCAAAAAAGAGCGGCCCAAAGCCCGCCTGACATTTCTGAGTCATGCCATGGGCGGCTTGATCGTCGAGCAGAGCCCGTTCGTCGACGAGCATTTTTCTTACACCGATCAATCGACCAAGCGCGAGGAGTGGAAGCTCGCGCGGACGCTCCGCGAGCGGCGCTTCGACCTCGTCTTCGACTTCATGAACAACCCGCGCAGCGCCTTTTATGCTCTGTTTTCGGGGGCAAAACGCCGTTTCGCTTTCCGTTCGGCGCGCCGCCCGGCGTACACCGACCTCGTCGCCAAGCCGACCGAGGCGGAATACATCGTGCGGGAAAAGTTCCGGCTGCTTACAGCCGCGGGCTTCCATCCCGAAGGCGAGCGCCTCGTCCTGCCCTGGAACGAAGCGCACACGCGACCCGTGATGAAGCTCTACGGAACTGATGCAGACTACCGCAACGCCACGCTTCGGATCGTGCTGAGCCCGACCCATCGACGGGACGTGAGGCAATGGCCGCTGGACCGATACGCGCGGCTCGCCGACCGGATGGTGGGGGAATGGGGCGCCTACGTGCAGTGGCTGCACGGCCCGGGCGAAGAGGGCGTCATCGACGAAGTGATGCGGCTCTGCAGCACCGTGACGCACAAGGCTCCACCGACGACGTTCCGCGAGATGGCTGCGTTGATCGGCAACGCCGACCTCTTCGTCGGCAACTCCAACGGGCCGAGCCACGTTGCCGTGGCGGGAGACATCTGCTCGCTGCAGCTCCACGGTCCGACGGCGGCGACGTCCTGGTGCCCGCAGACCGAAAGGCATCAAGCAGTGCAGGGAGCCGGCACCATGGACTCGGTCGGCGAAGGCGAGGTGTGGGCGCGCCTGGAGCGCATGCGCCCGGTGATCACCGCGTTTGCCGCCGCGGAAAGAACGCGCCGGCCGAAGGCTTCGTGGCGCTGAGCGTCAGTGCGCGAGCGTGCGGCGTTTGGCGACCTGGCCCATCAGGCCCTTGAGGAAGTCGCGCGGCCAGCCCTTCTGCGCAGCGTTGACGATGAACTTCGGCAGCAGGCCCTTCGGGTCGGTGTTGACCTCGAGCTTGATGCGGGTCTTGGCGCCTCCGTCTGCGGGGAGCAGCAGGAACTCGCTGTATTTCAGCTCGCCTAGCACCTTGTCGTCTTCCTTGTATTCGGGATTCTCGACCGATTTGACGAAGACTTTCAGGCCGCCGTCAGCGAGATGTTCGACGGTGCCGGTATTGACGAAGTAGCGGTCGGTGAACGGCCACGGCATGGCGACGTGCGTGTACTCGAGGCGCTGGTTGCTGCCCATCGCCTTCAGGTCTCTCTTTTCGACGACGAGCGGCATCCATTCGTGGGCGGTCTCGTTGTCTTTCATCGCGTCGAAGACGTCCTGCACCCGGGCGTCGATCACGGCTTCGCCGCGCAGGCTGATGGTCGGCACGCCATCGAGGTTCCTCGCGTAGACGACGATGCCGTCCGCGTCCGAGACTTTTTCCCAAGTCGCGTCTTCCGCGACCGCGGGTGCCGCAATCACGATCAGGGAAAGTACGAGGGCCGGGGCGAAGCGCATACGGACTCCTTCAAGACGCACTTTGTGTCTTTCGGAGGGGGCCCGACCGGGTTGAGGGACGATCTCGTAACGCCCGGAAATAGGAGCGATAAAAGTTGAATTTAGGCAAATATTCAGGGCCTAGCGGCGAACGGGTCCGTAGCCGCCACCGCCGGGCGTTTCCAGCACCAGCCGGTCGTGGGCCTGGGCGGCAACCTGCGCCATCGGCGGCAGCGCTTCTTGCGTGCCGTCGGCCCGCAGCAGCGTGTTGAGTCCGGACTTGCCGGGTTGACCGCCGGCGAGGCCGTAGGGCGCCGTGACGCGTCGGCTCGTGATCAACGACAGGTCGAGCGGTTCCAGGAACTCCAGCTCGCGGACGACGCCGTCGCCGCCCGCGAATTCGCCTTGGCCTCCGGAACCCCGGCGGATTTGAAAGCGCCAGAGTCGCACCGGGAAACGCTCTTCGATGACTTCCGGATCGGTGATCCGCGTGTTCGTCATGTGGGTGTGCACCGCCGAGGCTCCGGCAAACCCCGGGCCGGCGCCCGCTCCGCCGCAAACCGTCTCGTAGTAGCCGAAACCCGCGCGGTCTTTCGTCGCGGCGCGTCCGAAGAGCACGTTGTTCATCGTGCCCTGGCTGGCTGCGGCGAGTCCAAGGGCTCCGAGCAGCACGTCGACGAGACGCTGCGACGTCTCGACGTTGCCCGAGGTCACCGCCGGCAGCTCGGCCGGCGGCTTGTCTCCGCCCCCGGGTGAAAGCAGGGACGGTTCGGGGATCACGAAGTCGATGCCCTCGAGCACGCCTTCGTTCAAGGGAATATCGGCGTCGATCAGGCACCGCAAAACATAGAGTGCCGCGGCTTTGACGATCGCGCGGTTGGCGTTGAGGTTGCCCTTGGCAACGGGGCCCGAGCCGGTGAAGTCGAGGCGCGCGCGGGCGCCGTCTCCCGCGTGTGTGATCTCCACCTGGCAGACGACCTTGGTGCCGTCGTCCATCGCGTCCTCGAAGCGGTATTTGCCCGCGGGAACTCCGCGCAGGGCGCGCTGCATCTGGCGAGCGGCCGCCGCCCGCATGTGTCCCATGTAAGCGAGCACGACGCCTTTGCCCTGCTCGGCCATGAGCTCGAGCAGCCGCTGGCGGCCGACTTCGTTGGCTGCGATCTGCGCGCGCACGTCCGCGAGGTTGTCCTGTACGGCTCGGCTCGGGTAAGGCGCGTTCGTCAGCAGCGCTTCGAGCTCGTCTTCGCCGCTTTTCTTGCCGCTGACGAGCTTCAGGCAACGGATCAGCACGCCTTCTTCCGCCAGATTCCGGGAGTGCGGAGGCATCGAGCCCGGCGTGATGCCGCCGATCTCGGCGTGGTGCGCACGATTGCCAGTGAAGAAGAGCAGCTCCTTGCCGTCTTCGGCGAACACGGGAGTGATGACCGTGACGTCGGGCAAATGGCTGCCGCCACGGTAAGGATCATTGGTGACGTAGACGTCTCCCGGAGCCAGCGTCGCGCCGGCGTCGGCGACGACGGCGCGCACCGAGTCGCCCATCGAGCCGAGGTGGACCGGAATGTGCGGCGCGTTGACGATCAGGCCGCCGTCCTTCGCAAAGATCGCGCAGGAAAAATCGAGGCGCTCTTTGACGTTCACCGACAGGGAAGTGCGCTGCAGCGTCGCCCCCATCTGCTCGGCGATCGACGCGAACTGGTTGTTGAAGAGCGAGAGCCGGACGGGGTCCGCCGCCACCGACGCGTCAGCGCGGGCTTTGATGCCGGCTTTTTTCGTCAGTACTAGGTGCTCGGCCGGCGTCAGCTCGGCGGTCCAACCTGGACTGACGACCACCGTCGTAGCCGGGCCGACGATCAGCGCCGGCCCGTCGATGCGGGCTCCCGGCAGCAACGTCGCGCCGTGGTGCAGCGGCGCCATTTTCCAGCCGTCGTCGAAGCAGACGGCCTGCTCTTCGTCGGTTTCGGGTTGGTAGGCGTCGGCGCGCTCGTGCTTCAGCGGGGCGCGGACCGGCGCTGCCCGCACCTCGACGCGCGCCGAGCGCACCTCGACCGGGCGCGCCGGAAAGTCGAAGCCGTAGAGTCGGCGATGCGCGGCGGCGAACGCCGGGCCGTAGTCGCCGCTCGGCGGCGCCTCGACGTTGATCACGCTGTCCTGGCCCTTGTACCGGAGGTCGAGCGAGCGCGTCTCCACCACCGGTAGATCGTCGCCCGCGGCGTCAGCTGCGAGTTCCTTCCGGAGGCCCGTGGCCAACATAGCTAGCTTGGTCGCGACCGTCTTGAGCGCCGCTTCGCCGAGCGGCAGGCCGACGTCGACGGCGCCGAAGCGCTGGATCTCGGCCGAGCCCATGCCGAGGGCGCTGAGCAGGCTCGCTTGGGGATGCTGCACGATGCGGGTCATGCCCAGCTCCGTGGCGACCTGGCAGGCTTGCTGTGCCGCCGCGCCGCCGAAGCTGACGAGCGCGTGGTCGCGCACGTCGTAGCCGCGGGACAGCGAAATCCTCTTGATGGGCTGCGCCATGTTGCTCGACGCGATCGCCAGCAAACCCAGGGCGAGCTCCTCGAGCTCATAGTTTTTGCCCGGCCTCTGGTTGACGAGCTTGCGGAGCTCTTCGAGGCGGGCTTTCGCTGCCGGCAGGTTCAACGGAAAGGCGAAGTGCGCGGGCACGAGCCGTCCGAGCAGCAGGTTGCAGTCGGTGATGGTCAAGGGTCCGCCACGGCCGTAGCACGCGGGACCGGGTTGCGCTCCGGCCGACTCGGGGCCGACGTGCAGGCGCTCGCCGTCGAACGAGCAGATCGAGCCGCCGCCGGCCGCCACGGTTTCGATGGCCAGCATCGGCGCGACGATGCGGACCCCGGCACCGCCGTCCGGCCCGTGCAGCTCCATTTCGTAGCGCCGTTCCAACCGACCGTCGAAGCGGCAGACGTCGGTGCTCGTGCCGCCCATGTCGAAGCCGATTGCCTGGGTGAGGCCCGCTTCGCGCGCGACTTCGGCGACGCCTTGGGCGCCTCCGGCCGGGCCGCTCAGAATGCTGTCCTTGCCGATGAACCGGCTGGCTTCGACGAGCCCGCCGGCGCTGGTCATGAGGCGGAGGCTACCCTCGGGCATGGCGCGGCGCACTTCGGCGACGTAGTCGGCGATGACCGGAGTGAGGTAGGCGTCGACGACGGTCGTCTCGCCGCGCGGCACGATGCGCTGAAGCGGCGCGACTTCGGACGACAGCGATACGCGCCGAAAGCCGAGGCCGGCCGCCAGATGCTTGATGGCTTGCTCGTGGCCCGCAAAGACGTGGGCGTGGAGGAGGCACACGGCCAGCGCTTCGACGCCTTGCGCTTTCAGCTGAGTCAGTGCGGCTTTCACGGTGTCCGCGTCGAGCGGCCTGAGCAGGTCGCCTTTGGCGCTCACGCGTTCGTCGACTTCGACGACGGCAGCGTAAAGCGGCTTCGGCTTCCTGATGTTCAGCGCGAACAACTTCGGCCGATTCTGGTAGGCGATTTCCAGCACGTCGGCGAAGCCCTTGGTCGTCACGAAGGCCGTCCGGGCGCCTTTGCGCTCCAGCAGCGCGTTGGTCCCCCGCGTCGTGCCGAGGCGCACGTCGACGGCGCCGAGCGGATCGCGCAACGTCTTGCCGAGCAGAAACCGCATGCCGGTCACCGGTGCGGGCTCGCCGCTAGCCAGCTCAATCAGCCCCTTCGCGGCCGGCGCGGAGGCGAGCGGGGGCGTCACTTCGAGCGTGCGTGCCTCGGCGTCGAACGCTTTGACTTTGGCTCCCGAGACGGTGAAGCCTTCGAAGAAACGGGCGGGAAACGCCGGACCCTTGGCGAGACGGATCAAAGAGGTAGTCGAACCGACGGCGGCCTCGAGCTTGTAGACGCCGGTGCTCAGGAGCTTGTGCGCCGTCATCTCGCCGGTCGGCGAGACGCCCAGGCAGTCGGTGAACGTGCCGCCGACGTCGATCCATATCTGCCAATTCTTTCGCATGCCTGAGAGTTTAGCTCAGGCGACGAAGGCCAGCCAGAAGAACGTCCAGCCGGTGGCGGCCGTAGCGAACATGAAAAACGCCGAGATCGGGCCCAGGCGGCGGTGGCGCCGGCTTTCCGGGCCGGGTCTCGGACCAGCGGGGTCACGAAAACCGCGCAGGGCGGTGAAGATCGTGACGACCCAGAGCACGGTCGTCGTGACCGACATGAAGATGTGAAAGTAAAGAACGGGAAAGAGCAGCGTGTCGTAAAAGGGCGAGGGCCGGGCGGCGGGCCGCCAATCGACGGTGCGCACTTCGACCTCGAACAGGACGATGACGACGCCGAGAAGTCCGGCGAGCCCGAGCTGCAGGCGCTTGTGGATCGCGTAGTTTTTTCGGTGGAGCGCCAGCAGCGAGACGGCCAGCACCGGCACGACGACGAGCATAGACGCCGCGACGACGTCCATCATGAGCGGCCCGCGGCTGAAAGGCAGAAGTCCCATGCTCAGAGCACCCGGCAAAGGAGGCCCTTGAGATACAAGGACTCCGGAAAAGTGAGCAGGACCGGATGGTCGTCTGCCTGATGGAGATAGTCGATGATTTGCGCGTCCCTGCCGGCATCGAGCGCCGCCCCGAACACGATCTTCTGAAAGAGATCGGCCGAGATGTGGCCGGAGCAGGAGTAGGTGGAGAGCACGCCGCCCTTGTTCAGCATCCTGAAAGCGAGCAGGTTGATGTCCTTGTAGCCACGCGCGGCTTTGTCGACCTGGGAGCCCGAGGCGGCGAACTTCGGCGGGTCGAGAATGATGAGGTCGAAGCACTCGCCCTTTTTTTCGAGGTCCCGGAGCACCTCGAAGGCGTTGCCGCACAGCTGCGAGTAGCGTCCCGCGTCGGTGAAGTCGTTGAGCGCGAGGTTGGCGCGGAGCTTCTCCAGCGCGGGCTCGCTGCCGTCGACGCTGAGAACCGACTGCGCTCCGGCCGCGGCGGCATTCAGCGTGAAGCCGCCCGTGTAGCAGAAGACGTCCAGCACGCGCTTGCCGGCGGCGTGGGCGCGGATCATGTGATGGTTCCTGCGCTGATCGAGGTAGAAGCCCGTCTTGTGGCCGCGAAGGGGATCGACGACGTACTTGAGCCCGTTTTCGAGGATCGGCACGCCCGTGGCTGGCGGCTCTTCGCCCGAGACGAGGCGCGCCACGACCTTCAAGCCTTCGAGCTCGCGCACGGCGTCGTCACTGCGTTCGAGGATGCCGCGGCAGGGAACTTCGGCCTTCAGAGCCGCGTAGATCCAGTCCAGGTGACGGTCGATGCCGGCCGTCAACGCCTGCACCACGAGCCATTCGCCGTATTGGTCGACGATCAGACCGGGAAGCTGGTCGGCCTCGCTCGACACGAGCCGGACGGCCGTCTGGGTCGCGGGGTTGAGCAGTGTCCTGCGGCGCCCGACCGCCTGCGCGATCTTCCGCCGGAAGAACCCCTCGTTGACCTGGTCCGACTCTTCGAAGGTCAAAGCCCGCGCGCGAATCTTCGATTTGGGATTTGCGTAGCCCCGTGCCAGGAACTTCCCCTGGCTGTCGCGGATGTCGACGAGCGAGCGAGCCCGGCTCGATCTCTTTGTCCTCGCTGAGCACGGCTCCGCTGAACACCCAAGGGTGCTTTTGGATCAGAGGTT
>JAYVBB010000116.1:0-3881 GCA_043750715.1 Pseudomonadota bacterium
GCCCTTGGCCAGAACCCACTTGCCGTCCCGCGCCGACTTCGCCTTGGCGTCGATCTCGTAGAACCGATGAAAGCCGATGAAGTGATCCAGGCGGACCGCGTCGAAGAGCGACGTCAGCCGCGTGAGGCGCTCGATCCACCAGCTGAAGTCCATGGCCTGCAGCTCTTTCCAGTCATAGAGCGCGTTGCCCCAGAGCTGGCCGTCTTTGTTGAAGCTGTCGGGCGGCACGCCCGCCACGACTTTCGGCTTCATCCGGTCGTCGAGCAGGAAAAAGTGCGGGTTGGCCCAGCAGTCGGCGCTTTGGTGGCCGACGAAGATCGGCAGGTCGCCGATCAGGCCCACGCCTTTCCGGTTGGCGTAGTCTTTCAGCTTTTCCCACTGGCGCTGGAACACGTACTGCTCGAACGCGAGGTACTTGCGGGCGAGGGCGAGTTCCGCCTTGGCGGTGATGAGCAGCTTCGGGTCGCGCCTTTTCAGGTCTTCGGGCCATTCCGACCAGTCGAGCGTGCCGAACTTCTGCCCCAGCGCGCCGAACAGCGTGTAGTCGTCGAGCCAGCCGTGGTGTTCGTTCAGGAATTCCGCGAAATCGTCGTCTTGGTCCAGCTTCGAGGCCGCGCGCTGGAACGCCAGCTGGAGACGGGCGCCGCGAAACGTGCGGGCGGCGTCGAAGTTCGCGGTGCGGCTGGCGCCGCCCGGGGGTTTGCCGGCGTCGCTCTTCTTCAGCCAGCCGCGGCGGACGAGGTCGGCAAGGTCGATGAGGAGAGGCTCGCCGGCGAACGACGAGATGGTGGAGTAGGGGGAATTGCCGCCGCCGACCGGGTTGACGGGAAGCATCTGCCACCAGGACTGGCCCGAGGCTTTGAGAAAGTCGACGAAATCGCGCGCGGCCTGGCCCAGGTCGCCGAGGAACCAGGGACCGGGGAGAGAAGTGACGTGAAGGAGCAAGCCCGAGCTTCGGCGGTCCAGCGTAAAAGACATCGGGCGGCTCAACCTTTTCTGAGATTGACGAAGTAGTACTCGCCGGCCCGCTCGATCCAGACGAGGAGCTTGCTTTTGCCTTTGGCGATCTTCTTCAGCTGATCGACGCCGTTGACTTTCCTGCCGTCGATTTTGAGGATGACGTCGCCGGGCTTCAGACCGGCGCGGTCGGCGGGACCGTCCGCCTCGACGTTGGCTACGACCACGCCCGCTTTCGACTCGAAGCCGTAGCGGCTTTGCAGCTGTTTGCTCCAGGCTTTGAGCGCCATGCCGAAGGGCAAATCCTTGTCCATCGGCTCGCCTTCGGGAGCTTTGCCCGCGGCCGGCTTGCCGTCGTCGCTTTCGTCTTCCGGATGCTCGGCGATGGTGACTTTGACGGCTTTCTTGGCTCCGTCGCGGAATAGCGTGAGCCCCACCACGGATCCCGGCTTCATCAGGCCGATCGCGTTGACGATCTCGCCATGCTGGCGCATCGCCGTGCCGTTGACTTCGCTGATGACGTCGCCCGATTCGACGCCGGCTTTGGCGGCCGGGCTGTTCGGGGCGACGCTCGCGACCAGGGCGCCGCCGTGGACGCCGGCCGGGAGGTTGAGTCCCGCGTGCAGCTCTTCGTCGATCGGTTGCAGGAACACGCCGAGGTAGCCGCGGCGGATGTGGCCGGAGTTGATCAGCTGCTCGGCAATGTTGCGCACGAGGTTCGCCGGTACGGCGAAGCCGATGCCGTTGTAGCCGCCCGAGCGCGAGTAGATGGCCGTGTTCATCCCGATTACGAGCCCGCGCATGTCGAGCAGCGGTCCGCCGGAGTTGCCTGGGTTGATCGCCGCGTCCGTCTGGATGAAGTTGCCGATCTTCGTGATGTCGAGATTGCCGCGGCCGACGGCCGAGACGACGCCGAAGGAAAGACTCGCCTCGAGGCCGAAAGGTTGGCCGAGCGCGACCACGAAGTCTCCGACGGAGAGCGAATCGGATTCGCCGAGCGTCAACTCGGTCAGACCCTTGCGGTCGAAGTCCTGCTTTTTCACCTGGACGACGGCGACGTCGGTATTTTGGTCGCGGCCGACGATCTTTCCTTCATACGTCTCGCCGTTGGCGAGCTTGAGCTGGATCTCGTCGGCGCCCTGCACGACATGATTGTTGGTGATGATGTATCCCTGCTTCAGGTCGACGAAGAAGCCGGAGCCGAGGCCGCCTTCGCGCTTCTGCGGCTGCTGGCCGCGGTCCTGAGGGTCGGGTGCCTGACCCTGGCCTTTGCCTCGCGGGCCGAAAAAGAAGTCGAACGGGTCGACCATGCCGTATGGCATGCCTTGCGTGGTCTTGTAGATCGAGACGGAGACCAGGGCCTGGTTCGCCTGCTTGGCGATCGTGGCGACGCCCTTCGAGAGTTTCTGCAGCACTTCCGCGTTCTCTCCCGCACCCAGGCCTTCGCGGCTTTGCGGAGGCAGGTTGTACGCGGATGCAGACAGCGAAACGAATGCTAGGGCGAAGAGCGCAACGCGACGCATGGGGTCTCCTCGAGAATAGGCTTTGTATTCATGCCCGTTACGGGTCCGGGGTGCAACTGCGACCTGTTTTCGCGTCCGGCTCGGCGCGGATTGACAAAAACTAGTCATATCAACTAGATATGGCGCTAGCCGGCGGCCTCGCGTTCCGCTATAAAGACCATCTCGTTTTTCTAAGAACTCAAGGAAATGCCATGCTTCGCAACGTCATCGACGACCACATCAAAGCCGCCGAATCCGCGCTCGCCTCTCGCATCAAAATCCTCGCAGAGAAAAAACTCGACGAGAAGGCGAAGAAGCGCGACATCGTGGTCCGCAAATTCCAAGCCATCATCCGCAAGTACAAGAGCCGCATCAAGGCTCACGAAAGAGTCGCGGCGGTAAACGCCGACCTCGTGACGCGCCGCGCCGCCAAGGCCGCCGCCCCGAAGGTGAAGAAAGTGAAGAAGAAAGCGGCCGTCGCCCCCAAAGCGAAGTCCGACAAGCCGAAGAAGGCGAAGGCCGAAAAACCGGCCGAGTAAGCTAGGCGTTCGCTCCGCAGCACTTCTTGAACTTCTTGCCCGTGCCGCACGGGCAAGGATCGTTGCGTCCGACCTTCGGATTGTCGCGGACGAACGGCTGCACCGCCTGATGGCCGTGGTGATGATGGTCGTGGTTGCAGTCTGGGCCGTGAACGTGTCCCGGCTCTTCGGTGGCGGCATGAGCGTGATCATGGTCGTGGTCGCATTCCGGTCCGTGCACGTGGCCCTTCTCGTCCGTTTGCTTCTTCGTGCCGTCACCTTGCATACTGTCCCTCATGAAGTGGCTGACTTTTTTCTTCCCGCTCGCTCTCGCGTTCGCGCCCCGGTCCGCGGGCGCCCTCGCCGATTTTCTGAAGACTTTCGCGGCGTCCTCGCTTTCCGAGTCGCAAATCGAGATTCTGAAGAGCGAGGAAACCTGTGCCGCCAAAATTCCCGAAAAGGCCGTCGAAAGCCGGCACGTTGTAACCTTTCTCCACCGGGTCCGCAACCTCTCCAGGGTTTATCAGCTGTGCGTCGCCGAGTCGGAGACCGACAAAAGCCTGCGCCTGTCGCTAGGTAAGCCCGACGGCGAGTGCCAGGACGAGCTGCTCGGGAACTTCGCCAAAATCAAAGCGGGCGCCTTGGGCGAGAAAGAGCGCAACACGCTCCAGGGCTTCCTCTGGGCGGAAAGCGAGCCGGCCGTCGCGGAGCTCGAGCAAAAGCTCCGGGAATTCTGGACCGCGCCTTAGCCGCGCGTCGCCTCGATCTGTTTCTGCCGCATCCAGTGATCCATCAGGACTAGCGTCATCATCGCTTCGACCATCGGCACGGCCCGCGGTAGGACGCACGGGTCGTGGCGGCCGGCCTTCGGTTTCAGCTTCTGCTTTTCGCCGGTGACGTCGAC
>JAYVBB010000117.1:0-15003 GCA_043750715.1 Pseudomonadota bacterium
AAGAGAGCGGGTACGGCAGCGCCGGCGTCGCCCAGGTCGGCGAACCAGTCGATCGCCGATTGGCGGTCTTCCTTGATCGCTTTGGAATTTTTGATAACAGCGGTGCTTTTGGCGATTTTTTTCTCGTCCCGGACGCCGCGTTTGAATTTGTCGAATAAACCCATAGGCCAGTCACTCTAGCCGGAGTGTGGCGTATCCACCACAAGAAAGGGCTGGAGTGAGGCGACCTTGACCCACTGACAGGCTGATGAATTTATGTGAAGCTGGTTACCATGAGCCTACCCCGTAGCCTCACCATTGCAGTGCTTGCGGCCTCGGCCGTGGCGGGCTGCGTCACGTCCGACGAGCCGGAAGAGCCGAAAGCGAAGATCGTGGCCGCGCCGGAAAAAACCGCGACGGTCCCGGTGGTTGAAGACGATCCGTTGAAGGATGACGGGGTTACGCGCCTCGCCAACCACGGCGACGACATGACGGCCGGCGACGTCACTCCCGACGGGCGGCTAGCCGCGACCGGCAGCGTCGACCTGACGGTGAGGGTCTGGGACCTGACGACGGGAAAGCAAAGCCGGCGCCTCGACGGCCCGGACCTGCCGGTCACCTGCGTCGCCCTATCGCCGGACGGTGGCGAGCTGCTCGCCGGAACACGCGACGGCATGGTCTTCCACTGGGACTTGAAAACGGGCAAGGAGCTCAACACCTTCAAGGAATCGGGACGCTTCATCACGGCCGTGACGTTCTCCGCTGACGGCAAGCAGGCGGTGACCGGTTCGCAGTCGGGCGCGATCAAGCTTTGGGACCTGAAATCCGGCAAACTGCTGAAAACCCTCAAAGGCCATCAGCATGCGGTGAATACTTTGGAAGTCTCGCCCGACGGCCGTCTACTCGCTTCCGGCGGCGACGAAGGCGACGCCATCCTCTGGGAAATGAAGACGGGCGACGTCGAACGTAAGCTCGGCCGGGCCGAGAGCTGGATCAAAGCGGTCACCTTCTCACCCGACGGCCGTCTGATCGCGACGGGTGGCGGAGACAAGGCGATTTCGGTGTGGGACGTGGCGACCGGCCACCTCGAGCACTCGCTCGACGGCCAGACCGGTATCGTGTCGCGCCTTCGCTTCCTCGGCGGCACGCGCTACCTCGTCGCGGCCGGCGGCGCGGGCGAGCCGATCATCCGCATCCTCGAAGTCGAAGGGGGCGCGGTCGTGACGCGTTACAAGGGACATAAAGGCGCGATCACCGCCGTCGAGCTCGACCCGGACGGCCGGCATTTGCTGTCGATTTCGCTCGACGAGACAGTGCGCCGCTGGGAATTGCCAAACTTGCTTAAGATTCAATAGTTTACGCCGCTCGCTCCGGTCGTCGTTATTATGGTAATGATCTCAGTTCTTTGGGAAAGGACCTCGTGAAGACCGCCGCCATCATTCTCGCCGCAGGAAAAGGAACGCGCATGTACAGCGCCGTTCCCAAAGTGCTGCACCCCGTGGCGGGCCGGCCGATGGTCCGCTGGGTGCTCGACGCGTTGCGCGACGCCGGCGTCGACCAGATGTGCTTGGTGCTCAGCGAAGAACGCCAAGGCTTCGAGGGATTCCTCGAAGCGGAAAAAAGCCTGACCGTCGCCGTCCAGAAAAATCGGCAGGGAACGGGCGACGCCGTCGCTGCCGCCGCCTGGTCGTTCGCGGGCGTGACGCCCGCCTCGTTCGCCGCGGGCCGGGCCCTGAGCGGCGAAAAAATCGCGAGCGACTACGTGCTCGTCGCGACCGCCGACACGCCGGCGATCACGCATGGTGAGATCAGGGCATTCCTCGACGCGGCGAAGAGGAGCGGTCAGGGACTCGGCGTCCTCGGGATGCGGGTGCCGGATCCGCAAGGTTACGGCCGCATGGTCGCCAAGGGTGCGGAGCTCGTCGCGATCGTGGAGGAAAAGGACGCCGACGCCGAAACGAAAAAGATCGACGTCTGCAACACCGGCTACCTCGTCGCCGAAACGGCCCTGCTCTTCAGCCTGCTCCACGACCTGAAGCCCGACAATGCGCAGAAGGAATACTACCTGACCGACGTGGTGAAGCATGCGCGCGCCCGCGGCCTGAAGCCGTTCATGCACGTCGCCGGCGAGTACCGGGACTTCGCCGGAATCAATGACCGCGCGCAGCTGGCGGACGTCGAGCACTGGCTGATCAAACGTAAGGCGAAGCAGCTCATGGCCAAGGGCGTGAGCATTCACCTTCCGGACACGGTCTACATCGAGGGAACGGTCGAGGCCGACGCCGACGCCGACATCGGCGCGGGCTGCCGCCTGATCGGTCGGACGCGCATCGGCGCCGGCGCGCACATCGGCGCCGGCTCCGTGATTCAAGATACCGTAATTCAACCCGGAGAGAGGGTTCCGCCTCTTTCCGTACGCTCAGGCCTCTGAGGAGGGTTACCCATGTGCGGCATCGTCGGTTACATCGGCCCGCAAAAATGCATCGACATCCTCTATAACGGCTTGGCCAAACTCGAATACCGAGGCTACGACTCGGCCGGGATCGCCGTCCTGAACGGCGGTGAGATCGGCACGGTCAAGTCGGAGGGCAAGCTTTCGGCGCTGAAGCCCCGCCTGGGCGAGCTGCCTGCCAACGCGACGCGCGGCATCGGCCACACCCGCTGGGCTACCCACGGCGTGCCGAATACCGTGAACGCCCACCCGCACGTTCACGAGAACGTCGCACTGGTGCACAACGGCATCATCGAGAACTACGAGGACCTGAAGAAGCAGCTCGTCGCCGACGGGGTTAAATTCCAGTCGCAGACCGACACCGAAGTCGTCCTGCAGATGCTGATCAAAGAGCTGAAGACGACCAAGAACGCGCGCGACGCCATCATGGCGATGATCCCGAAGCTCCGCGGCGCCTTCTCGCTCGGCATCATGCTCGCCAACGAGCCGGACGCGCTTTATGCCGTCAAGCTCGGCTCCCCGCTGGTCATCGGCCAGGGCCGCGGCGAGAACTTCTTCGCATCCGACGCGATGGCGATGGTATCCCACACCAGCCGCGCCCACTTCCTGCAAGACAAGGAAGTCGCCCGCATCACGCCCACCTCGGTCGAAATCTGGGGCTTCGACGGCAAGGCGGTCGCGACGAACTTCCAGGAGCTCGACATCTCGAGCGCCAGCGTCGAGAAACAGGGCTTCAAGCACTTCATGCTGAAGGAAATCCACGAGCAGCCGCGCGTCATGTCGTCCATGATCAAGCGCCTGGTGAACCTCGAGTCGCGGACCTTGAACACGAAAGACCTGGGCCTCGACGCCCTGGACCTCTCGCGCATCGACAACATCGCGATGGTGGCCTGCGGCACGGCGCATTACTCGACCTTGCTCGGCAAATACCTGATCGAACCGTCCGCCGGCATTCCCGTCAACATCGAGCTCGCCAGCGAGTTCCGCTACCGGAAGCCCTGGCTCAGCAAGAAGACGCTGCTCATCGCCGTCTCGCAGTCGGGCGAAACGGCCGACACTCTCGCCTGCGTCAAGCACGCTAAAGAGTTCGGCTGCCAGATCATGAGCATCTGCAACGTCAAGATGTCGTCGATCCCCCGCGAAGCCACCGTCACGCTCCACATGGACGCGGGCCCCGAGATCGGCGTCGCTTCGACGAAGGCCTTCACGTCGATGATCATGGCGCAGTACCTCTTTGGACTAGCGCTGGGTCTCAAACGCGGACACCTGAAGCAGGATGCGGTCGACAAGGCCTGCGCGAACCTCCGGATCTTCCCGGCCCTCATGGACCACGCCATCGACTCGAAGGCCGCCGTCGAGAAGCTCGCCGGAAAATATTACGAAGCGACCAACTTCATTTTCATGGGACGGGGCCCGAGCTTCTCGATCGCCCTGGAAGGAGCTCTGAAGCTCAAGGAGATCTCTTACATTCACGCCGAAGGTTACGCCGGCGGCGAGCTGAAGCACGGTCCCATTGCCCTCGTCGACCGCCACATGCCCGTCGTGGCGTTGGCGCCGCAGGATTTTTATTACGAGAAAATGGTCTCGAACATCGAGGAAGTGAAGGCCCGCCAAGGCCGGATCATCTCGTTCGGGGCTCCGGCGGACGAAAAACTCCAGCGGCTGTCGGACGACTACGTCGGCGTCTCCTCGATCGACGACCAGGGCCTGCAGGCCATTCTGTCCGTGGTGCCTTTACAGCTCCTCGCGTACTATGTAGCGGTCAAGCGCGGCACCGACGTCGATCAGCCGCGAAACCTCGCCAAGTCCGTGACGGTTGAATGAATTTGGATTCCGATCAACCGACGAAGTCGAAGCCCAAGGCCGCGGAAAGCCGCGGCGACCAGATCCTTTCCGGGCTCAACGACGTGCAGCGCCAGGCGGCCTCCCACCGGGACGGGCCGCTCGTCGTCTTTTCCGGCGCCGGCTCGGGCAAGACCCGGATCATCACCCACCGCATCGCCTGGCTGATCGAGCAGGGCGTCCACCCGTGGGAAATCCTCGCGGTGACGTTCACGAACAAAGCCTCGCAAGAGATGCGCCACCGGGTGGAAGACCTCACGCCGCTCGGGAAGCGGTGCCTCATCGCGACGTTCCACTCGGCCTGCGCGCGTTGGCTCCGGGAATTCGCCGCCGAGCTCGGCTACACGTCGGACTTCACGATCTACGACGACAGCGACCAGATGACGGCGATCAAGACGATCTTGAAAGAAATGAACGTCAAACTCGACGACCAGATCACCGCCCAGGAATACAAGCAAGCCATCAACAAGATGAAGACGATGGCGATCCTGCCGTCCGACGAGCGGCTCGGCCGCGAATACGGCGACATGATGCCGCCGGCTGGAGTCCAGGTCTACAAGCGCTACCAGGAATACCTGGCCGCGTGTAACGCGATGGATTTCGGCGACCTGATCATGAACGTGCTGCTGCTGCTCCGCCGCAACGTCCAGGTCCGGGACATCATGCAGCGGCGCTACCGGTACATCCTGGTCGACGAGTATCAGGATACCAACCGGACGCAGTTCGAGCTCATCTCCCGGCTGGCGGAAAAGAGCCGCAACCTCTTCGTCGTCGGCGACGACGACCAGTCGATCTACAGCTGGCGCGGGGCGGTGCCGTCCAACATCATCGACTTCGACAAGGTGTATCCCGACGCGAAGAAGATCACGATGGAGCAGAACTACCGCTGCACCGCCAACATCGTGGAAGCGGCCAACGCGATGATCGGGAACAACAAATACCGCGTCCAAAAGCGCTTGTTCACGGAAAACCCGGCCGGCGACCTGATCAACTACCGGCTCGAGACGGACAACGAAATCGAAGCGTGGTGGGTCGTCGATTCGATCAAGTCGGAGACGGTCCGCTTCGAGAAGCGCGACATCGCGGTGTTCTACCGGACCAACAGCCAGTCGCGCATGATGGAAGACGCGCTCCGCCGCGAAAACATCCCCTACCAGATCTACGGAACGGTGCGGTTCTACGACCGCGCCGAGATCAAGGATCTGATGGCCTACGTCCGCGTCCTGGTCAACCCGAACGACGACATCAGCACGCTGCGGGTGCTCAACACCCCGCCGCGCGGCATCGGGGAGAAGGCGGAAGACACCGTCGCCGCGGAAGCGTCCCGGCGCGGCATTCCCGTGATGAGGGCGATCGAGGCAATGGTGGCGGAGAACACGCCCAAGCTCGGCGCCAAGCTGAAAGTCTTCCTCGACATCGTGCAAAAGCTCAAGAAGCCGATCCTCGAAGGACCCATCGACGAAGCGCTGGAAGCCATCCTGGAAGCGACCGACTACGTCGCCTACGTCCAGAAGAAATTCCCCGACCAGGCGATCGACAAGATCGAAAACATTCACGAGCTCGGTGCCGCCCTGGCGGACTTCGCCGGCGCTTACCCGGATTCCACGATCACCGAGTGGCTCCAGTCGGTGACGCTCTCGAGCGAAGAAGTCGAAAATAAGGGCGGCGTCACGATGATGTCGCTGCACATGGCCAAGGGCCTGGAATTCCCCCGCGTCTACATCATCGGCGTCGAGGAAGGGCTGCTTCCCCACAAGAACAGCATGGACGACCCCGAGACGCTGGAAGAGGAGCGTCGTCTGTTCTACGTCGGCATGACCAGGGCCAAGCAAAAGCTTTCGCTCGTCGGCGCTTACCGTCGCCGCACGTACAACACGTGGGGAGCCAACCGGCCCTCGCGGTTTTTGACCGAGATCCCGAACCAGCACTTCGAGCCGGCGTCGGAAGCCGAGACCTCGTTCATGAAATCGGCCTACGGCAGTCAGGCTTATGCTTCCGACATCACGGCGCCGACCTACGATTTCGACGACGCCGACGGGCGGGGTAGCAGCCGCCAGCTGAGCATCGGCCAGACGGTGAAGCACCCGACTTACGGCAAGGGGAACGTCGAGCAGATCCTCGAAGAGTTCGGCCAGACCAAGGCGGTGGTGCGGTTTCACGAGTTCGGCCTGCGCAAAGTCGCAGCCCATCACCTGGGATGATCGGCATGCGGACGCTGGCAGCGGTGCTGTTTCTTTGCGGACTGTCCCAGCCGGCCTTGGCCCGGGTCGCCACGCTGACGACCAACTTTCATTCACAGATCCTCGGCAACGACCGCGCGATCTGGGCGTACTTTCCTCCGAGTTACGACGAGGACGACCAGGCGCGCTATCCGGTGGTCTACATGCAGGATGGGCAGAACCTCTTCGCTGGCGGCTGGCGGGTCGATGAGGCCCTCGACGCCTTGTACGCCGGGGACAATCCGCCCAGGGAAGCGATCATCATCGGCGTGGCACACATGGGTGCGGGCCGCATCGCCGAATTCACGCCGCCGCGGTCGTCCCTCTATTTGCGGTTCCTCCGCGAAGAGCTGAAACCCCAGGTAGACCGGTTCCTGAGGACGCTCACGGGAGCGCGCGACACCGGCATCATGGGATCGTCCCTCGGCGGCCTGGTGGCGGCGCACGCCGCCTGCACGGAGCCGGCTTCCTGGGGCTTCGCCGGGATCGTTTCACCGTCGGTCTGGTGGGACGGGCGCTACATCCTGCGCCTGGTACCCCCGCTCGGACAGACGCGGAACCGCCCCGCCCGGATCTACGTCGACAGCGGCGAGGACGGCCGGAGCGATGCCGCCGATTTGGCGCAGGCCTTTCGGGCTGCCGGTTATCATGAGCCGGAGGCGTTCAAATACGTCTATGCGGCAGGCGCGCAGCACAATGAGGCTGCCTGGGCCCGACGCTTCCCCGCGGCGATTCGGTTCCTGCTCGGACCGGGGCGGTAGCTTCCGAAAATAGTTTGAGCCGGTTTGGGCTAAGGCTGCGCGTGTTGGGTGTAGCCCGCCCCGAGCCCCACCGGTCAGAGCCCGCCTCAGATCCTCACTAATTCTTCAAAACAAAGCTTCGGCGGTATCGAGCAAGACCTCGAGACCGCCGAAGATCATCCTTTCGCGGGCCCGGTTAGAGGGGCGGCGTCACGTCGACGAAGAACTGGTCGACGTAGTCCGACCCGCCTCCGCTCGAAGGATCGTAGCAAGTGTCTTTGAAGCCGTTTTCGAAGACGAACGACTCGAGCGAGTCGTCGGACTCGAACTTCAGGTTGCGGAGGAATTTGACATCGCCGTAGGCACAGTTCTTCTCGGCACTCTGCGACGGGATCCATACTTTGCCGGTCTGAAGCTGCGAGCCGTCGACCACCAGCGTCGGCGAGCCGTTCGGTCCGGCCACCGCGGTGATCTCGCCATCCAAAATGCGGTAGACGGGCCCTTTGACTTCGATTGCAAAAGCGGTCGGGCTCGCAGCCGCTGCATCCTTGTCCCACGAAACGGAGACGTCAGGGGGACAGGTCGAATTCTTGTAGATACCGTTCATCTTCGCCAGGAAGGCCGGGTCGGAACCATACGCTTCCCGAGCCACGAGGTCTTCTACCGCGGCTTGCAGCTTCGCGAGTTTCTGAGCGCTCGTATAAGAGAGTGCCGCTGCCGGCACCGCCATCGGGCTGAAGCATTGCGATTGCCCCGAGACGTCGAAGCCCGATTTCGCCAGGTCGTTGCAGAGGTACTGGTATCCGCCATATTGGTCGTCATAACCGACCAAGACCAGAATCTTGGCAGCGAGGGCATCGAAGTCGTCCTGGGCATTGGACCCCGAGTAGGAAGCGTTGGTTACACCGGCCGGGCTGAAGGCCGCGACCGTGTCGCCGTTCGGGTCGCGCAGGTCGAAACCGTAAATGGCGGCGCGGCGACGGAGGTCCAGGAGCCAGTTCCACATGTAGAGGATCGTGTCTTTGCCGCCGATATCCCGCATCGCATCGTTCGTGACCAAGTCATAAGACTGGGTGCCCGGGTTCCAAATCGCCCGTTGCGACCAGGCGTATTGCGCGGTCAGGTTGTGCTGGCTGCAGCCGCCGGCGACCGGCGCGATCGCCGACACGAAGGAGCCGACCACCTGGAAAAGTGGTTCGGGCACTCCGCCTTTGAGGGACGGGGGGTACGTCAAATTCACTTTCGAGTTGAAGGTGGCGAGCGCTGCGCGGCCGGCCGGATCGCCGACGACGCGAGTGAAGTCGAAGCGCTCGGCGTCGTAGCAATAGTCGTTGATGATGTTCGCCGAAAAGTCGATGTCGCTGAGAAAGGCGTGGACGTCGAGGGAGCCCTGGTTTTGCTGGGACGAATCGGCGTTTTGCAACTTGGCGATGGCGGCATCCAGGTCGCTTTCGGTCGCCGCGTCGGTATTGATGGCTTTGGCTTCCTGGGCGAAGGCCAGGTCGAGCGCGGTATTCAACGTCGAATGGTTGCCGCCGTATACTTTGATGCCCGCGGCGTACATGCCGCTGGCGAGCATGAAGTTCTTGACGTAGTGCTGAAGCACGGATTTGCCCGTGCCGCCCAGGCCAGGATCGACGGCGGAGAAGCTGGCGAGGGCTGCTTGAAGGATCAAGCGGCGGTCGGCCGCAACGAATTGGTGGTCGATCAGCATGTACGCCCAGACCTTTAGGGTCTCGTCCGCCACGTCGTCGATCGACGTCTCCAGGGTCAAAGCGGTGTAGGCATTGGCGAGAAGGCTCTTCGTGATGTCCGGCGAATGCATGCGCCGGCTCTTCGAGAGCTGTTGATAGAATTCTTCGACGAGGCGGCGGCCTTCGATCACCGAGTTGTCATGGAGGTTACTACCCTGGTCCAGGCGCGACGCGATTTGGTAGCGATCCAGGACGGATTGCGGTGCCCAGTTTCTGGCCTTGATCGCGGCGAGGGTCGGCACGAATGTGATGTCGGTGAGAGAATTGCTTCCGTCGGTGATGGCGTAGCCGGTCGCGCTGCAGGCCGTCGCCTTTGCGGCGTCGGCCCAGAGTTGGAGCCGCGGAGCGCTAAAGCCATCCGAAGGGATGAACTTCGAGAACATCGTCTGGCGCCAGGCGGCACCGGGTGAAGTCCGGGTCGCATAGCTCGGAAGGGTCGAGTAGTCGCCGGCCAGGACCTTCTTTTTGTCTGCGTCTGAGGAGACGTGCGTTTGATAGAAGCTATAAAGCCCGCCCTTGACGACCAGGGACTTGAAGAAGTCGGCGACGGCGACCTTGAACGAGCTCGGCGAAATTACGGAATCGGCGCGGGACTGGACGAAATTTTTCGCCTGCAGCGTGCCGGTGTCACGGTCCAAGATCAAGTCGACCGTGACGCTCGTCGTGTTCTCGCTGATGCCGCCGAGAAGTTTCAAAGCGAGCAGGTCCGAAGAGCCGTCACTGTTCTGACTGATGACGGCGACGACGAGCTGTTTCTTTTGAAAGCCTTCGCATTCGAGGCTAAAGTTGCCCGTGACTGCATTGACCATGTTCAGGCAGGTCGCTTGGTTCTCGGTGTCGGCCGTCATTGCCTTGACGTACATTCCCGCCGGCGAGGCGCCTGACCCAAGCAGACTCATGCCGGGGTCGTCGGTAACGGCCAGGTTGCCAGAGACGGCGACCTTGGGCTGCGTGGAGCCGGTCCCGCCGTTTCCGTTGCCGACAGCGGTATTGGATTGCCCCGAGGTATCGATTGCGACGTCGCCCGGTTGACCGCTCGAGGTCACGGTATCCGTGGATTCGGAAGAGGAGCCCGAATCACCGCCGCCACCGCCACCGCTACAGCTTAGGACGCCCGAAACGGCTATCGCCAGGACGAGGCTTTGCGTGGCGTCCGAACGCAGAAGACGAGAAGCCATGGGGTAAATCCTTTTGCGCCTGGGTAAATCTGACGACAACAACATCGGCCTGATCTCGTGGAACTAAAGGCTTGCTTTACAAGAAACTGCAACCGTGCGGCGGTGCTGACATTTTGTTACAAAAAGAAAAAGACCGCCAAGGTGGGCAGCACGAAGAGGCGGCTGGGCCAGAAGGTTTCCGCCAGCAATCCGGTTCCTTTTGGGCCCAGCGGTAGATTCCGAAAAGATTTTGAGCCGGATTGCCCGGGGGCTGCGCGTGTTAGGTGTAGCCCGCCCCGACTCCTTCCGGTCAGTGCCCGCCCCAGATCCTCAAAAATTCTTCAATGCTTCGCTTCGGCGGTATCGAGTCAGACCTCGAAACCGCCGAAGGTCATGCCTTCGCATGTTCTAGTTCCAGTTCACGATGCCGTAAGGGTCCAGCTCGTAAGCGGAGCTGTAGCCAATCCCGCTGCCGGTCAAATTGATTGTGCCAAAACTGCTGCAGCTCGAGTCCGAGATATCAAAATTATAGTTTCCGCCCGATGGTGCGCTGACAAATTGGATGTTGTCCCAGCTTGCATCGGTCAGCGTCAGGCCGGAGCATTTTTGAACAACGATGCCGCGGCATCCTTGGATCATGAGGTTGTCTAGCTTTACAACATCAATTGGCTCTCCAGAGATACCCCATAGCCTGAGGCCCACGTTACCGCAGGCTTCCTGAATAGACAGGCCATCAATGTCCACGATCGTTGTTTGACTTCCGCCGAAACGGATAAAATCCAGGCCGTTGAAGGCTGTAGTTCGGCCGCGCAGCACAGGCCACTCTGACGAAGTCGCGCCACCGGTGGTTTTAAAAGTACCAGTCACCACCAAGCCAACGTTGATGTCGAGCTCCAATTGAACGCCCTTTCCGAGTTTCAATTGAGCGTTGTCCGTGACTGCGAACGTACCGATGATGTCCACTAGACAATCCGTGCAGGCGGCTGTTGCCCCGCGCAGTTCCAAACTGCCGTCGATGTCCCCGAGGATCGTCAATTTCGCACCACTACTCACGACAATCGCATTATTTGTGCCCGTTTTCACGGTTTTTACAGCCTGCTGGCCTGTGACTGTAGGTGTCAGTCCGACCGCCGGGATGATGACGGAATCAAAAGCGTCCGGGTAGTTGCCTCGACCGTTGGTGCAGCCGGTCCAGTTGCCGGGGGTCGTCCAAGACGAGGTGCCGCCGACCCAGGTGCAGTTGAATGAGTTTGTTCCCGCCGGCCAATTGATTTGGTTGTTCGGGTCGATCTCCATGCCCGCACCGAATCCGATGCCCGTACCCGTAATAGAGACGTTGTCTCCGCAGCTACTGTAGACCTCGACGTTAGCCTCGGCGTAGAAATTGAACTCCAAATTGTCCCAATTGGAGTCAGTCAAAACGGACGGACAATCAAAAGATATCCCTCTCACACCGTTGCTGTAAAAGCCATTGAAGGCGACATTGTCGAGTCGATCGAGATAGGCGCTGTTCAGCGCGAGGGCTACTCCAGACGTCGAATCGAATTTCAATCCGTAGATGTTGACGTGCGAGTTTGTAAACGTAAAAATGCCGTACGTTTTCATTGTCGGCCAAGTATTCGACGCAAATGCACCCGTGTTGGTCTTGAATTCGGCGCCAGCGTTTAGGTAAATGCCGCCGAGAACGGTAATGCCTTGCCCAAGTTCCAGCAGCGGGGCGTTCACGCTCAAGGCGTTCACCGTATCGACGATGCAGGTGGTACAAGTGTCCGGATTTCCCATCAATTTGATCGATGAGTCGATATCTCCAGATATATAGAGCGCCGCGCCGGCGCTTACAGTGATGGTGCCGCCGCCGGAGCCACTGGAGATTGCAAGGACTCCTCGCGTGTCTGAAATGACCGGCTGGTTGGCTGGACCCGAAGGTATGCGGACGTTTTCTGACATGGTCGGTATCGTGCCGCTACACGTCGTCCAATTTGAGGCGGTTGTCCAAGAGGTGCTCGTAGCGCCAGTCCACACACAAGCCGCGACGCTGACGGTGATGTCGACTGTCGCGGTGTCTTGACTACCGTCGCTGGCCGTGGCGGTGACGGTATGAGTCGTCAACGCTTGGGTCGTCGTAGGCGTACCAGTTATCTGACAGGTACTGGCGTTCGCGGCGATGGCCAAGCCGGTCGGCAGAGCCGGTAAGATCGAGCAACTCGTAGCAGCGGCGCCTGTGTTGGTAAACGATAGTGAACCGATCGCGACGTTTAGCGAATAAGTTTGAGCCGACTGGTCTGCGAGTGCCGGCGGGACGGCGGCGTTGACGGCGATGTCGACGGTCGCGGTGTCCTGGCTGCCATCGGCGGCGGTCGACGTAACGGTGTGGGTCGTCAATGGCTGCGTCGCAGTCGGTGTACCGGTAATGCGGCAGGTGCTGGCGTTCGTTGCGATTGTCAGGCCGGTGGGCAGCGCCGGCAAGATCGAACAGCCTGTTGCAGCTGCTCCCGTGTTGGTGAAAGAGAGCGCGGCGATGGCGACGGTCGTCACATAGGTCTGAGCCGATTGGTTGGCGAGCGCCGGGGGCACGGCGGCGTTGACGGTGATGTCGACCGTCGCCGTATCGGTGCTGCCGTCAGCAGCGGTCGATGTAACGGTGTGGGTCGTCAGGGATTGGGTCGCGGTCGGCGTGCCGGCAATGCGGCAGGTGCTGGCGTTCGTTGCGATCGTCAGGCCGGTGGGCAGCGCGGGCAGGATCGAACAGCCCGTTGCAGCAGCTCCCGTGTTGGTGAAGGACAGGGGTGAAATCGCAACAGTCGTCACATAGGTCTGTGCTGACTGGTTGGCGAGCGCCGGCGGCACGGCTGCGTTGACGGTGATGTCGACCGTCGCGGTATCGGTGCTGCCGTCAGCGGCGGTCGATGTGACGGTATGGGTCGTCAAAGCTTGCGTCGCTGTCGGTGTGCCGACGATGCGGCAGGTGCTGGCGTTTATTGTAATCGTCAGTCCGGTGGGTAGAGCCGGCAAGATCGAGCAGCTTATTGCGGCAGCCCCGGTGTTGGTGAAGGACAAGGGTGAAATCGCAACGGTCGTTACATAGGTCTGCGCCGACTGGTCGGCTAGCGCAGGCGGGACGGCAGTGTTGACTGTGATGTCGACCGTCGCGGTATCGGTGCTGCCGTCAGCAGCGGTCGACGTAACGGTGTGGGTCGTCAATGATTGGTTCGCCGTCGGCGTACCGGTAATGCGGCAGGTGCTGGCGTTCGTTGCGATTGTCAGGCCGGTGGGCAGCGCCGGCAGGATCGAACAGCCGGTTGCGGCAGCTCCCGTGTTGGTGAAGGAGAGCGGGGCGATGGCGACGGTCGTCACATAGCTCTGAGCCGATTGGTTGGCGAGCGCGGGGGGTACGGCAGTATTGACGGTGATGTCGACCGTCGCGGTGTCCTGGCTGCCGTCGGCGGCGATCGACGTGACTGTGTGGGTCGTTAAAGTCTGTGTCGTCGTCGGTGTGCCGGTGATGCGGCAGGTGCTGGCGTTCGTAGCGATCGTCAGACCGGTTGGCAAGGCCGGGTTGATCCAGCAGCTGGTGGCCGCGGCGCCCGTGTTCGTAAACGACAGGGGGGTGATCGCGACGGTCGTTGCATAGGTCTGCGTCGATTGGTTGGCGAGTGCCGGGGGTACGGGAGCACTGATGGAGATGTCCACCGTCGCGGTATCGGTACTGCCATCGGCCGCTGTGGCAGTAACCGTGTGAGTTGTGAGCGCCTGAAGCGCCGTCGGTATGCCATAGAGGCGGCAAGTGGAAGCAGTGTTTGAGATTGCCAAACCGGCTGGCAGTGGTGGTGAGACAGAGCAACTGACGGCTGGGTAACCGGAGTTTACGAAATTCACGAAGGCGACGGATATCACCGTCTCCACATAGGTCTGCACCGGGAGGTCGGCCAGCGCGGGTGCAGCCGCCGCGATGACGCTGATAACCACTGCTGCGGTGCCCGAGGTGTCGTTGGCGCCAGTAGCCGTAATCGTGTAAGTCGCCAGGGCTTGAACTGCAGTGGGCGTGCCGCTGATGCGGCAAGTACCGGCATTGAGGGAGACCGTCAGGCCGGCGGGGAGAGCCGGCGCAACCGAGCAGCTACTCGCGAAGCCGCCCGAGTTGGCAAAGGATAGCGGCGAAATCGCAACGGTCTCGACAAAAAACTGCGCCGATTGATCGGCCAGAGCGGGCGGCGCGGTCGTGACAACGGTGGCTGGATCAGGATTGCTGGCCTTTGTCACCGGATCCGGTTCGTCGGGCGTGGTGACCGGATCTGAATTGCCGGACTTGGCCTCCGGGTTTTTTTCGTCGACTTGACTGACTTGAGCCGGGTCGACCGCATGCGGGCAATCCTTGGAGTCAGGCGACGTCGTGCAGGTGCCATTCGCGGAGTCGACGGCGATTTTTGAACGACAGCCTGACCATGCCACCGAGAGCGGTAGCAATAGCGTCAGAAATGGGCGCCAGCCCTTCGTCACGAGGTCTCCAGGAATTCAAGAGAATCAGGAACTTTAAGCGTAAGAACTACATCGGTTGGAATGCCGACCTTCTCAAGAGGTAGGCAAAAATCTGTCAACCTGCAGTAATATCAACGGTAAATTTCGGGCGGAGTGCGTTTTTTACAAAGGAAGAGACCGTCTACCAACAAGCGGCATTTGACTTTGGGTGGCGACCTCGGGGCCGGCGACGAGCGACGACCCTCAAAACGCCCGTTCTCCGCGTTTCAAGACCCACCGTCAACGTACTGCCTAAGTGCGTTATGTAGTATGATATCGGCACACTGACCGGTTCTGTTTTGCTTAGGAGAAGTCTATGCGGGCGCTTGCTGCCGTGCTGTCTCT
>JAYVBB010000118.1:0-1939 GCA_043750715.1 Pseudomonadota bacterium
TCGGATCTTCTTGATAAACCACGAACCCAACCAGGGTCTCGGTCAGTCTCTGATCGACGGCTACTTGAAGGCCCGCGAACTCGGCCTGGACATCACGGCCGTCATGGCCGGCGACAATCAGATGAGTCCCGCCGATCTCCCCGCCGTCGTCGCACCGATCGCGCGCGGCGAGACCGAATACGTCAAAGGCAACCGCCTGCTGCGCGAGGAGGTCTACTCCCGGATGCCGAAGCACCGCTTCTTTGTCAACTCGGGCCTCTCGTTCCTCACGAAATTTGCGACCGGCTACTGGCAGGTGATCGACCCCCAGTGCGGCTACACGGCGATCGGCAAGTCCGCCCTGGCAACGATTCCGATCCACCGCATGATCAAAGGGTATGGCTACAACGCCGACATCCTGAACATGCTGAACCTCAGCAACTTCCGGGTGCGCGACGTCGAGGTCGAGCCGGTCTACGGGGAAGAGCAGAGCAAGATCAAGCTGAAGAGCTACATTCCCCGCGTAAGCAAACTGCTGGTTCGCCTTTTCTTCGGCCGAATGATCAAGAAATACATGGTACGGGACTTCAACCCCCTGGTCCTTTTCTACATCTTCAGCTTTATAAATCTCGGAATTCTGAGCCCGGTCCTCCTCGTTCGGCTGATCGTTCTCTTTTTCTCCGAAGGCATCGTCCCGACTACGACGCTGACTTTGCTCAACTTCGCGGTGATGATGGGCTTTCTATTCTTCTTCTTCGCGATGTGGCTGGATATGGAAGACAATCGGCGGTTGCGGGCCTAGCCAACAAATCGAGGCAGACATCAAGCGTAGCGTAGTCTTCATTGCCTTTGTCGTCGTCGTTTTGGCCCTTACCTACTTCGTTGGACAAAGGGTGCTGGGTCCGAGTCCTTTGGACGTTTCGAAGAACGGCTTGGGAGTCAATCCGCTTTCGCCACAGAGGGCTATGGTCGACGCGGTTTCGCGAGACCCGTCCCTAGCCGCCTTGTTCAAAGAAAATTCAACTTGGCCGTACCTGCAGAAAATTCAGGCATATCCGGACAAGGTCATCCACGAGTTCGACGAACCCGTTCGCATTTACTTCAGTCGCGATGTTCTCGGCACCGGAAAGTACGTACGCGCAATTCGTTTGCTGAACGCCGTGTCGGGGGCCCCTGCTTGGAACGCGACTTTCGCGGACTCCGAGCACCCTTTGGAGCTAGAGGCTTGCGAGTCGTTTTTCGACCAGGGATGCAATCTGTCGCGCTTTATCGAGATCCCGGCGGGGCAGCTCGCTCGTGGCGCCTATTGGGCATTTCTCGAGAGCGATGCGGGGGAGAAGTCCCAAGTCCTGTTTTTTTCGGTACGTGGCCGCACGGCGCCCAAAGTCTTGGTCATGGCGACGGACTTTACCTGGCAGGCTTACAACCATTCGGGCGGCGGAAGTTTCTATGGATTTCATACCCCGCGAAGACTCAGCGTCGAGGCGTTGACAACGCTCTGGTCCAAGACCTTTGCCGGTAAATCCGTGCTCGACAAGCTGAAGGGAATCTACCTCGCCCCACTTTCCGGGTATGACGTGGGATATCTCGAGCGCGACAAGTTTTTCCGCGTCAGTCTCAAGCGTCCGCACTTCTTCACGCTGGAGTCTGATAACAATTTCTACCACAGTCCCCGGACTGCGATCGAGGCGCTCCGACTCCTCACCGCCCAAGGTATTGACGTCGACTTGATCAGCAACACTTACCTGCAAACTCATCTCGATCTCCTCAAAGACAAACGACTCCTGGTGCTTGTCGGACATGACGAATACTGGACCCAAGAAATGCGGCTTACCGTCGACGATTTCTTGCGTCGAGGCGGCGCCATCGCGAACTTCAGTGGAAATCTGGCCTATTGGCGGGCCAACTACCGAGGCGACAACCTCTACATCGATCAAAGCGATGAATACTCGCGAACGGC
>JAYVBB010000119.1:0-4582 GCA_043750715.1 Pseudomonadota bacterium
CTTTCGGACGGGGACTTCCGCGAGCGGCTGGGCGAGCTGGCGCGCCTGCTGGACGTCGAACGTCTGCTCAACGTTTACGTAAGGAAGCTTTCGCTCGGCGAGCGCATGAAGGTCGAGCTGATCGCGAGCCTGCTGCACCGGCCGGAAGTCGTGTTCCTCGACGAACCGACGATCGGCCTCGACCTCGTCGCCCAGCGGAACATCCGCGAATTCCTGGTGCGCTACCAGAAGCAGCACGGCACCACGATCGTCCTGACTTCTCACTACATGGCGGACGTCGCGGCGCTTTGCAGCCGCATCGTCCTGATCCTCGGCGGAGTCAAACGCTACGACGGTTCGCTGAAGGACTTCGAGCGAATCCTCGGGAGAGAACGCTTCGTCTCGGTGCGCTTCGACGGACCGGTCGATCGCACTCACCCCTCTCTGGCTGGTCTCGCCGCATCCTGGGGCGCGGACGGAGAAAGCGTCGAGCTGCGCGTTCCCGAGGACCAGTTTCGCCAGCGCGCTGCCGCCTTGCTCGGCGGCTTGCCGGTGTCGGACCTGTCGACCGAGCAGATGCCGATCGAGCGCGTCATGCATACGCTGATGTCACGCCCCGAGCTGTTGCCGGAGGCATGATGCACGCATTGAGGCTCGAAGGCGCGAAGTGGTTCAAGACCATGCAGGTGGCGGCGAGCAATCACCTCGCCTACAAGCTCAACTTCCTGCTGCTCGTCATCGGCCCGACGCTGGTGTTTTTTTTCGTCAAATACAACCTCTGGCATGCCATCTTCTCCCTTTCGGGCGTCAGCTTCGTCCAGGGTTACGACCTGAAAGGGATGCTGCGCTACCAAGGCTTGGTCCTCGTGGTCTCGTTGCTTGCCCAGGGTTACAACAGCATGAACCTCGCGGAAGACATCCGCATGGGCCGGATCTCGTCCTACCTCATCTACCCTTTCCAATTCTGGCAGTTTCACCTGGCGAGCTTCCTCGGGTTTCAAGTCATTCAGATCGTCCTCGCCAGTCTGACGCTGCTCGTGCTCGGACTTTCCGGTTTGATCCTGCCGCTGACTCCGTCAGACCTCGCCGCCGGGATTCTGCTGTCGGCCTTGGTCGGAGCCTTCTGGTTCGCGACTTCCTTCGTCATCGGACTCATTTCGTTCTGGCTCGAAGAAACCTGGGTGCTGCGTGTCATGCTGCTGACGATCAGCCAGTTCCTCTCCGGCGCGATCCTGCCGCTCGAGCTCTATCCGTCATGGATGGTGCGTCTGTTGGCGTGGACGCCGTTTCCCTACATGACTTACGCCCCGGTGAAGATCATGGCGGGCGAGTACGGCGGCAGCGTCGGCACGGCGGCTTTGACTCTCTTCGTATGGCTCCTGATCGTCGGCGCCTGCGGTTCCGCACTCTGGCGGCGCGGCCTCAAACTCTACACCGCGGCGGGGATGTAAGCCTTGCTCGACCGCGTCCGTCACTATTTCAGCGTCTACCGCGGCTTCGTCTCGTGCGGCTTCGCGACAGGTCTCAGCTTCCGCGTCAACTTCGTACTGCTGATCATCATGGACCTGTTTTTTTACGCTAGCAGTCTATATGCGACGAGTTTCATCTTCGACCAGGTGGATCACATCGGGTCATGGAACCGGAGCCAGTTTCTCTTCTTCGTGTCGTTCATGCTTGCCGTCGACCAGCTGCACATGACGTTCATCGCGGAAGCGTTCTGGGGCTTCTCCTTCGACCTCCGTACCGGAAAACTCGACTTCTTCCTGCTTAAACCCATCGGCGCGCTGTTCACGGTCTTCTTTCAGAGCATCCGGCCGTCGACGCTCTGCAATCTGCCGGTGCCGTGGATCCTCATGATTCATTATGGTCGGGAAGCCGGCCTGGGCGTCGGTGATTGGGCGGCGCTGCCGTTCCTCGTGATTTTTTCGCTGGCGCTGATGGTCGCGCTCGAGATCGTGATCGCGATGGCGATGTTCTGGACGGTCGAGAGCTGGGGTGTGAACTTCCTTCGGATGCAGGTGCAGCAGGTCGCGCGCTGGCCGGAGTTCGTCTACACGACTTGGGTAAAACGCCTATTTACCTTTGTTTTCCCGATTCTTCTCATAGGTAGCGCCCCAGTGCGGTTTCTCCTCGACGGCGAGGTCTGGCCGCTGATCGGACTGCTGGCAGCCTTACCATTGACCTGCCTCGTGATCCGTTGGCTTTGGGGTAAAGGTCTCAAATCTTACGAATCCGCGTCGAGTTGACCTCGGGTAAAGCGCAGAAATCGCTCGCCTGCCCGAGCCGGCTTTTGTAGAATTTCACCAAATATCTTTTATATTTGGGAGCTCAGCATGCGGCGCAGGTCGACGATTCTCCTAGCTCTGGTCTGTGCAACGAGCTGGCACTGCAAGCCGCGCCTCGAAAACTCGGGCCTACGCGCCACCGAGCCGGAGAGCGGCGGCGGCGGTTGCATGGATCTTGCGGCCGACCACAACAGCGCTGCCTGCGACAAAGTATTCAAGGACAACATGTTCAAAGCGCTCGCCTCCGAGCGCAACCCGCTCTACGACGGTGAGCAGGCCAAACGTGGGCAGTGGTCGGAGCCCGTCAACACCCCGGGCAACCAGGCCGTGCACATGTTCGTGCTGCCGAGCGGCAAAGTCGTGATCTACAACGGCTCGTCGAACCGCCTAGCCGTGACCGGCGGCAAAGACGGCGACACCGATCACACGGCTCCCTGGCTCTATTACAACTGTGGAATTTTCGACCCGTCGAAAGGCTCGTTCGATCTGAAGCGCCGCATCGCGTCGAAGGACGACTTACCCTGCTACCGCAACGTCCGCAATCCGGACGCGCCGAACGATCCGTGTCCGAAGCAGGAAGCCGAGGAGATCCTGGTCGACCTGAACGGCGAGCAGGCGAGCCGAAAAGTCAGCGTCGGCAACTGGAACATGCGCGCCCACAACAACGACTCGTTCTGCGGCAACAAGTCGCACCTGCCGAACGGCGACGTCATGTTCGTCGGCGGCAGCAATACTTACAATCCGTTCAAGGGCGCCCGCGTCGCCTGGCACTTCAACTGGGAAAAGGAAGCTTTCGACTACCGCTACCTGATCGGCGATGGCCACTGGTACCCGAGCATCGTGACGATGGGCGACGGTAAGATCGTCGTCCTGTCCGGTTACGGCATGAACAACGCGCAGCAAATCTTCGAGGACAAGTTCTTCGCGCCGGAGCCCGGATTCGACCAGTTGAATCCTCTGAAGACTCTTCCCTATCTCGAGCGCGCGAAGAAAGAGTCGGTCGCGACGGGTACGTGGAACGTCGAGGTCTACAACCCGAAGACCGACAAGTGGTACTTTCAGTCGATCGAGAACCTGCCGGTCGCGGGCCTCAACAAGAGCTTCAAGAGCGTCGTCCGCCGCTTCGACGCTTTCCCGCGTGCCGGCCTGATGCCTTTTTCGAACGAGATCATGCTTTCGGGCGACGGCGCCGCGCCGGGCATGCGGACTGCCGAGAACCGTCACCTGATCTTCCTCAAGGTCGACCTCGACGACTCGCCGAACGCCAAGCTGACGCTTTCGATGCGCGCCCAGCCCGACGCCCGCTGCTTCTCAGGCGGCGGCGGCGGCGGCTCTGAAGGCAGCGGAGACGACGAAGAGCTCAACCCCTGCAACGGCAACGGCGACGCCACTCTCAAGGACATGACTGACAAGTCCGCCGACGTGCCCGCCAAGGCCAAAGCGAAGTTCATGGCGCGTTCGACCAACTACCAGACGTTCGCGGTCGACCCGCGCACGAACAACAACGACTTCCTGATCATCGGCGGTCACTATGGCTCGAACGTCTCGTTCGCGCTCGAAGACACCGCGACGCCGATGGAGCACGCCAGCGCCGACATCCTCGAGTTCCGCATGCCGGCCAAACAAGGCGACGGCCGGGTGAAGCTGACCCTGCTCGAGAACGTCCTGGGCAGCCGCTGGAAGACCAAATCCTTCTGCGAAGCCAACCCGGAATCCTGTCCGATCAACAAAGTACTTTGCGAAAACCCGGGACCGCGCGCCAACGAGTGTCTGACCGACAAAAACATCATGACCGCCCCTTACCGCAACGTCGACGCCCGCGTCATGCATGTCGCGACGATTCTGCCGACGCAGGAAGTCCTGGTCATGGGCGGCGCCAACCTCTCGTACCGCGGCCCGCGGATGCACCCGCAGCTGCTGACGCCGAACGGTCAGGGAACCTGGGACGTCACCGAAATGTCTCCCCAGGAGGTACCGCGCACGTATCACACGGCCTCGGTCCTTCTTCCCGACGGCCGGGTGCTCCTCGGCGGCGGCAACAACGGCCTCGCCCGCGTCCGCATGGACAATCTGGGAGGCATCGATCCAAACAACCCGAGCACCTGGAGCGCCGACAAAGTGCCGCTCGACCAGCGTCCGGGTGTGCCGGATCTCGGACCCCTCGAGGCGGATGGCGCCGCCAAGGGCATGCCCATGGAGATTCACTGGCTCGAAGTTTTCAGCCCGCCCTATCTTTTCAAAGGCGAAAGGCCGACGATCAAGGGCCTCCGCGTCGGCAAGGACTTCCATCCGAACGGCCAGCCGAAGACCAACGCGGA
>JAYVBB010000120.1:0-12826 GCA_043750715.1 Pseudomonadota bacterium
GTGATCGACTCCAGCCAGACTTCTTCGATCCCGCTGCGTCGGTACCCGTGCCGTCGCCCGTCCCCGTGCCTTCACCCTTACCCGTATCGGTGTCCGTTCCCTCGAGAGTCAGGGCAAAGTACGATTCGGTCTTGAACTGGACGCCGTCGTCGATGCTTTTTTGCCATGACACTCGCAGCTCGACTGGAGTGCCGGAGAATTTGGTGCCGCAGGATAGGGGTGAGTAGCCGTCCGTTTTGGTCGCTGCATAGCCTGCCTTGGACGCCTCGACGATGCGCTTGTCGAGCTCCTCGACCGTACAGGCGAACTCCGCGAGGGCGTAGTCTTGCATGCAGGACTTCGACGTCGCGTCCCAGAACTTCTTGCCGGCCCGGCAGTCTTGCGCTTCCGAGGAGTCGTTGGCTTCAGCGATGAAGTCGGCTTTTTGCTCGTCCTTCGATTTGGTCGGGGCTCCGCACGCGGCGACGGCCGTCAGAACGAAGAGAATCGCCTTTTTGCTCACGATCATGTCCGGGCCTCCCAGCCTGTTGAATCGAGTACCAGGCTCGATCGGCACAGGGGCACTGTTCTTTAGGAATACTCCAAAAAAATCAGGGAAAACCTAGAGTTTTTGGAGGGTACGGCTCTTGAACGCGTATCCCGTTTTCTGCGGCTCGACGCCGTCCGGCCGGATCTTGGCGGACGCCAACAGCGGGTACATGAAGTAGTTCAGCGGCTTCTCGCTGTAACCTTCAAGCATGAAGTCGCGGGCGAAGTTGAACGCAACCCAGGTCCCTTCCCAGTAACCAAAGAACTTGTCGCGTAGCGGTGGGACCTTCGGATCGGAAGCCTCGAGCTTCTCTTCCAGAATGTACTTCCTGACGTCGGCCGGATCCACGGGGACCCAACCCTTCTTGACGGCGGAGTAGTACTCAGCTCGGCAATGCTGCGCCTTCGAGTTGTCTCCGTCTTTGCCTAGCGACGGGGAATACGCCGAGGCTGCGACGCGTTGCCCGAACACTTCGCGAGCCGGAATTCCCGAGGCGCGAGCTAAGCCTACGAAGAGCGAGTTCAAGTCGGCACATTTGCCGCGGAGGTTGTCCGACGTAAGCGTCGTCTTGACGTCGCCGAGGCCGCAGCCCCGGACGGCGGCGTCCCGCGCTGCTTTGGTGACGATCCAGTCGTAAATGGCCCGGGCCTTCGCGTCGGGACCTGTGAGGCCGGCGATGATCTTGGTCGCCGTCTCCTTGACGATGCCGTCGGTCTGGACGTGAGGAGTCGCCTTCAGAAAACGGTCACCTTCCGGGAGAGCGGCAAGCGGCCCGTCCCTGTCGCTGATTTCGAGGACATTCACGATCTTCAGGACCGGATTTTTGACCTTGTCCCAACGGGCGTAAAAGTAGGGAGCCGGATTTCCCGCGGCGGCACCGATGCGGGTGACGGTTGCGTTTCCCGTCACTTCCCGTGAGATCAGCTTCTGGTAGCCGGGCTCTTCCAACGGCGTCGGGATCCACAGCTCCACCAGGTCCTGCGCCGCCGGGTGAAACTCCTGAACGAACTCGACGCGTTTGGACCCGGCGGCGAGAGCGGGCGACGCCGCGAGAAAGAGGGCTACCGGGACGAAGGACGTCAGGAACATGGGGACCTCAGGGTAGAAAGCGTATGCACTGGTTGGATTTCGCGAGGACCCGGCCGATCCGCATCGTCTGCGGGAACCTGGTGCGGAGACCGGCAATGGCGCGGTCCGCGTCTTTTTCCCCGACCGCTAGCAGCAGGCCGCCGGAAGTCTGCGGATCGACCGTCAGCCACTTGGCCTGCTCCGAGGCCGTCTCATAGGACACGAACGGTTTGGCGTAAGCGGCATTGGAGTGATGCGCGCGATTCAACGTGCCGCGCGCGAGGCATTCCAAGGCTCCGGGAAGCGCCGGCAGCATCGCGAGTGATACTTCGAAGGTCACGCCGCTGGCTTCCGCCATTTGCAAACCGTGCCCCGCCAACCCGAAACCCGTCACGTCGGTCGCCGCATGCACGGCGACGCCGTCCAGCAGGCCCTCGGTGTCGTTGAGCGTGACCATGCTCACGACGGCGCCGTCGATCCAGGCCTGCTCGGCCGTGCGCGACTTCAACGCGCTGGCTATCGTGCCGGTGCCGAGGGCTTTGGTGAGAATCAGCACGTCGCCTGCCCGCGCGCCGGAGTTTTTCCATGCCTTCGCCTTGTCGACGAAACCGGTCACGGAAAAGCCCAGCTTCAACGTGTCGTCGTCGATCGTGTGGCCGCCCGCGAGGCAGGCGCCAGCTTTGGTGATGATCTCGACCGCTCCGTCCATGAGCGGACGGAGCACCTCCAAGGGCAGCGTCGCCGAGGGAAACGCGAGAATCGTCAGCGCCACCTTGGGACGGCCGCCCATCGCAAAGACGTCGCTCAGCGCATTCGCGGCAGCGATCTGACCGAAGGTCCGCGGATCGTCGACGATCGGCGTGAAGAAATCCAGCGTCTGAACCATGTACTGGCCGTTGCCCAGATCCCAAAGGCAGGCGTCGTCCAACGTTTCGGTTCCGACCGCGAGCTCCGGCGGTTTCGGCAGCCGCAGGCCTTCGAGCACTTTTCTAAGCTCACCGGCGGGGAGTTTGGCGGCGCAGCCGCCCTTCTTCACGGTTTCCGTCAGGCGTATCGATTGAGAATCCACTGACGGCACTCCTCGAACGAGCCCTTGAAGAGGACCTGGCGCTTCGCGCGCGTGAACGCGTAGTGGTAGCTTTTATCATAGTAGCCGGTCAAGAGGGTCTCGATCCACGGAGCATGCGTCGCGAGGTCGGTTTTTCCCGAGGCGAGGGCGGACGTTACGCCCGTGCTCAAAGTTCGGGTGAGCTCTCCGCCGAGGCGCCGCGAAAGTCTGCCGATGCCAGTGGCGAGCACATCCGACACGACTTCTACGGAGTGACCGAGTGCCAGCGGCGATTCCAGATATTCGGCGAAAATGCTGCGAGTGCGCTCTTCCAGAGACGCCTCGACCCACACGACGGGCGCCTTCTGCATTCCTTGATAAAACGCATCCGGAAGCCTCAGGCTGCCGATGGCCGAGCTTTCGTCCTCGATGACGACAGGACGTCGCGCCTGGCGAACGCCCATCGCCACGGCGTTCTCGAAAGACGCTTGAGCCGGCTGGCTTTGATGGAGTCGGCCCCCAAACGAGCTGCCGCGGTGAAGCGCCAAATGCTCTAGGTCGACTTTCTCGGCAAGGGGCAATGAGTTTATGAGGCTTGTCTTACCGCTTCCCGTGAGGCCGCCGACGACCAACAGCGGAGGCGGCTCCGCGAGCACGGCCATCAGCACGCGGCGCATTGCCTTGTAGCCGCCGGCGACTCGGCGCGTCGTCTTTCCCGCCAGCAGCATCTGTTCGCAAGCGAGGAGCGAACGCATCCCTCCGCGCCAACAAGTCACGAGCGTCTCCTGGGGAGAGGGAGCGGCAAGCCGCAGCCAGGTCGCAACGCGGCTGGCGATCACGGGATCCACGAGCTGGTGGCCGAGGGCGACCGCGGCAGCTTGGCCTTCCTGTTTGTAAGTCAGGCCGACCTGATGCCGCTCGTCGTCGTTCAGAATCGGCGCGTTGGCTGAGCAGGGCACGGCTCCCTGCGCGAACTCGCCTTCGGACCGGACGTCGATCAAGGTGGCGGTGCCCGCCTGGATCAAGTCCAGCGCTTCCGAAGGGGATATCAGTGCTTCACCTTTTCCGTCACGGCGCGCCCCCGGGCCTTTTTCATCAGGGCTTTGGCGTTGGCCAGAGAAGAAGAGGTCAGCTCGTCGCCGGAAAGCAGGCGGGCGATCTCTTCTTCGCTGTCTTTGGTCGAAAGCTGCGAGATCGTCGATTCGGTGCGCTTGTCCTTGCCGAATTTGTGCACGAGGAAGTGCGTGTCGGCAAAGGCGGCAACCTGGGCCAGATGCGAGATGCAGATGACCTGGAAATCGCCCGCGAGTTCCTGCATCTTCCGGCCGACCACGTCGGCGACGCGACCCGAGATGCCCGTGTCGATCTCGTCGAAGACGAGAATGCAGGTGTCGGCGCCCGCAGCCAGCGCCTTCTTCAAGGCGAGCATGACGCGCGAGATCTCGCCGCCGGAGGCGATTTTTTGCAAGGGTAGGAGTGCTTCGCCCGGGTTAGGCGACAGCAGAAACTGGGCTTTCTCCGCGCCGTGCTCGCCGAGGCCCGAAAGAGCGTCGGCAACTTCACCCCAGAGCGCTTCCGCGTCGGCGCCGAAGAGGCCGACGTCGAAGGCGGGGAGCATGCGCGACTGCGCGGTGAATTCGATGTCGATGGACGCGCCCGGCATCGCGAGCTCGTGGAGCTCCGTCTCGATCCGGTGCTTCACCACTTCCTTCGCCTTGAGGCGGGCCTTGGTGAGTTTTTCCGCCAGGGCCTTCAGGCCGACGACACGCTCGCCCAGGGCCTTGAGCCGAATGTTCACTTCCGCGGAAGCGGACTCTAGGAACGAGAGTTCGCCGAGCAGGCGCTCCTGCTCGCCCAGCAGGCCGTCGATGTCGTGCACGGCCAGCTTCCGGAAGAAGTCCTGATATCCCGCAAGACGCGACTGCGCGGCCTCGACGTCGTTCTCGTCGACTTCCATGCGCGAGAGTGCTTTGCCCACGTTGTAACTCAAATCGTCGACGCGGCTTGCAAGAGCGTTCGCCTCGTCGGCGAGCGCTTTGAGGTCCGGCAGCGTGCCTTCCAGGCGGGCGAGGATTTTGCCGGCTTCCCAGAGCGGCTTCCCGAGAGACTCACCGCCCGCGCCCTGGTCGAGGCAGGCTTGCGCTTGTTCCAGGCCGCTGACCAGCGTCATTTGATGGCCGCCGCGCTGGCAAAGCGCGAAAATCTGGTAGTAGTCGTCTTTGGTTGCCGCGAACTTGTTCAGCTCGTCGCAGCGGAACGTGAGGTAGTCGGCGTCGCGGCGCTTGGACCGGAAGTCGTCGATCATTCCCGCGAGGTCGCGAAGGATTTCCTGGCAGGCGCCGTATTCGCCGAGGTAGCTCGCGAGCAGGGTCTTGTCCTTCAGAAACTGGTCGACGTAGGACGTATGCTGCGACGAATCGAGGAGGCGGAGATTTTCGTGTTGGCCGAAGACGTCGATCAGCGAGCCGGCGAGCTCCTTGAGCACTTGCGCGGTGACGGGGACGTCGTTGATCCAGGCCAGCGAACGACCCTTCTGATTCACCGTGCGTCGCACGAGGATGCCGAAGTGCTCGCCGCCCAATTCCGACGGGATGCCGTACTGCTCGAGCACCGCGAGGCACCGATGGGCCTTGGGGGCCTCGAACAGTCCGGTGACGCTCGCCTGTTCGCGGCCCCGGCGCACGGTCTCGGCGCTCGCCTTGGAGCCGAGCAGGAGCCCGAGCGCCTTGATCAGGATCGACTTGCCCGCGCCCGTTTCGCCCGTTATGACGTTGAAGCCGGGGGAGAATTCGATCGAAAGCGCATCGATGATCGCCAAGCCCTGGATGTTGAGCTGAGTCAGCAAACGCTAGCCCCCAAAAAGACGGTGAAACCCGCGTTCGAGGATAGCGGAAAGGTCAGGCGTCCGCCAGCGACCTGTAGCGGCGCTCGACCTCTTTCAGGAAGGCGCGCTTCGCCGTCATTTTCGCGCCGAATGGCACGGCAATCTGCCCGCCCCATTCCTTGCCGTCCCGGGCATCGGCCCAGCGTTTCTCTTCCTTGATATGGAAGTGCAGGAACGGCAGGGATTTGACGTAGAAAACACCGGGCGACTTTTTTTTGACGGCGGGCCAGGCGCGAATCTTCGCGAGCTGATCCTCGAGATCGCCGAGCAAGGCGTAAGGGCAGTGGGCCAAGGGTCAGCGCCCGCGCGCGCGGCGCGACACTCGTTCTCCGCGGACGGGTTTTTTGGCTTCGGCTTCCGCTTCCGGCTTGTCTTTCGGGCGCGGCAGCGGATTCTGGCTCTTCTCGAGGCGAAGCAGGCGGATAATCAGCTCGCTTTCGAGGCGCTTGTCTTCCTTGTCGGCAGTCATGCCGTCGCCGGCGATCAGGCGTTTGTAGGCCTTGATCTGGGCAAGGCGGGCGCGGATGGCGGCGATCTTGTCGTTCGTCTCGTTGCGAATGATCAGCGGCGACTTCACGATCGGCTGATGATGCTTATTGAATTTCGTCTGAGACTTCGCCATGTTCCTGCCCCCTTGGTGCCGCGCGGGAATACCAAATGCCACCCGCCAGGTCAATGCACCGGGTCCTAACCGGGGGAAATTAAAAGGATCTAATGATGCTCGATATTGAGATGGGGGAGTACATAGGCCGGAGCGCAGTAGCCCCGCCCGATGCAGGCGTAGTCCGGGCGGCAGTCGCCGGGCACCGAACAGGCCGCAAGACCAGTGACCTGGTGGTGCTTTGCCAAGCAAGTCGCAAAGGAGCCGCCTCCGTCGCGGCAGACGCTGAACGGTCCGAGCGTCGGCACGCTTTCGCAGGCGACGCCGGGAGAATCGCCCGTGCAAGGGGCCGAGCAGAGTCCGCCAGGAAAACCGTTGGTCGTCGAGGCGCAGACGCCGCCCCGCGGACATAGCGCCAGGCGCACGTCGCCCTGGGCATCGTCCTCTGCGTGCCACGCCGTCGAGAGAGTCATCGTCTCGCAGGCGTCGCCGTCGTTTTCCGCGACCAAAGTCCCAAGAGAGAAGGAAGGGTCTGGAAGAGGCGAAGGCGCGCTCAGGGAATCCTCGCGCCAGCTTTGCACCGCGGCAAAGTAAGGCGAAAAGGGCGCGATCAGGGACGGTCCGTCGCCTGCCTTCGATTTGCCGAGGAAGTGAAAACCCGCGACGGCGCCGTTCTGGTGGCAACCGACGCACGTCAGGGTGTCGAGGCGTCGAAGATAGGCCGTCTCGAAATCGTCCGCTGAGAACAGCGTCTTGAAGGGTCGGTTCGCCAGCCGGTCTAGCCCAAACGGCGTCACGGACTCGGCGACGGTCGCCAGGAATTTCTCCGGGACGGTGGGGAAGCCCCGTTCGACCGTTTGGACGACGTCTGGCTGCTTGAGCCATGCCGCGAGCTCGGCCTTCAGCGCGGGATCAGCTTGCAAGCGTTCGACGTCCGGCGTGTTTTCGAGCGGCGCCACGTGGAGCTCGCCCCCTTCTCTGCGGAAGACGCGCAGGAGATAGCGCACCTGGTCCACGAAGCTGCCTTTGCCGTCGTCAGCCCAGCGCGAGCTTTGCAAATTCAACTCCAGGCGCGCCCAGTCGACTCCGAGTGGCGGACGGTGCGTCCAGAATTCCGCGCAAGGCTCGGTCGTGCGCCATTCGTAAACGACGTTCAATATGACGGGAAGAGCGACGCGCGCATGGCGCAGGCGAAAGAGCTGCCGGGTCTCGCCGCAAAGATCCGGGCGATTGAACCGGCGGTCCGGCCGCTCGACCATACCGGCGTACTCCCAGGTTCCTTCCTTGAGCCATTCTGCATCGAACGCCGTGACTTTGCCCGCGTAGTGGTCGCGGGACGCCTCGACGCGCGTTCCCTGCTCGGCAAGGTCCGCCGCGACGGCATCGACGACGACCGCCAGCTCGCTCTTTTCGACGAGGCGACCCAAGTCCGACGGGGTCGTCGTGCCAAACAGCGCCAAAGCTAAAGCCCAGTGGTTCATAACGGATGTATCGACCGGCCGGCGTTAGCCTTGAGTTCTCGGGAGAGAAGCATTAGCAAATGGGGCGGATCTTGCGAAAGGATCAAGGTGCCCGAGCTTCCCGACATCACTGTCTACATCGACTCGCTCGAAAAGCGGATCCTCGGCGAGCCGGTGGAGTCCATTCGCTTGAAGAGCATGTTCCTGCTGCGCACCTTCGAACCGCGGCCGCTGGAAGTGATCGGCAAGCGCGTGCGCGAGATCCGACGCATGGGCAAACGCATCGTGCTCGGTCTCGAAAACGACCTCTTTCTCGTGATGCATCTGATGATCGCGGGACGCCTGCAGTGGAAGGACAAGGTGAAAGCGCCCGTTTCGGGGATCTCGCTCGCCGCCTTCGACTTCCCCAAAGGCACGCTGATCTTCACGGAAGCGAGCATCCTCAGCGGGATCGGCAACGCCTACTCGGACGAGATCCTGCACCGGGCGCGGATGTCGCCGGTGACGCTTACCGGCAAGATGGACGACGCCGCGCTGGTGCTCCTCCACGCCGCGACGATCGAGGTGATGCAGGAATGGATCGACCGGCTCACCAAAGACGTGGGTGACGGCTGGCCCGTGAAAGTCACGGCGTTTCGGCCGGAAATGGCGGTCCACGGACGCTTCGGCCAGCCGTGCCCGGTCTGCCAGAGTCCGGTGCAGCACATCGTCTATGCCGACAACGAAACCAACTATTGCGCCACATGCCAGACCGGAGGCAAGCTTTTGGCCGACCGGTCCTTGTCGAAGCTCATGAAGGCCGATTGGCCGAAGACGCTCGCCGAGCTGGAAGACCGAAAGCGCAACAAGCTTTGAAGGAGCAGAACATGGAATCGATGACGCGTCGCGGCCTCCTGTATTCCGCCGCGGGTTACGCTCTCGCCACCCCTCCGATCACCGCCTGGGCGATCACCACCCCTGACACCGACCTCGAGACGGCCGACGTCAAAATCAAAGTCGGCAAGGAAGAGATGCCGGCCTACGCGGCGCGTCCGAAAAAGGCCGGCAACTACCCGGTCGTGATCGTCGTCCAGGAGATCTTCGGCCTGCACGAATACATCCGGGACGTCGTCCGGCGCTTCGCCAACGCGGGGTATTACGCCGTCGCGCCGTCCCTCTACTTCCGTCAAGGCGACGCGACCAAAATCTCGGACATCGACGAGCTCCGCACCAAAATCGTAAGCAAGGTCGACCAGGACGTCGTGATGAACGATCTCGACATGACGTGCGCTTGGCTCAAGGATCAAAAAGGCGCCGACGCAGGCAAAGTCGGTATCACGGGCTTTTGCTGGGGCGGCAACGTCACGTGGATGTACGCGCAGCACAACATGAAACTCAAAGCCGGCGTCGCGTGGTACGGACGTCTGGTGGGGGAGCCGGCGCCGAACATGAAGCACTTCCCGGTCGAAGGCGCGGCCAAGCAAACGGTACCGGTGCTCGGACTCTATGGAGCGAAGGACAAGGGTATTCCGGTCGAATCGATCGACAAGATGCGGAGCGAGTTGAAGAAGGGGAAAAGCGGGTCGGAGATCATCGTCTACGCCGATGCCGACCACGGCTTCCACGCGGACTACCGCCCCATGTACAACGAGAAAGACGCGAAAGAGGCGTGGGACAAGGCCTTGAAGTGGTTCAAGGATCACGCTCTTTCGTAATCATGCCGGTTTGGCCGGCTACTGCAAGCGACCATACTATGGTATAGGAGCCCTCCTAAAGCACTACGGGAGGGTTCCGTGCTCAACAAGACTACCAGCCAGATCCTGACGCTCGCGATCGCAGCCACCACGATGGTCGCCTGCGGCAAGAGCCAACAAGCCAAGAACGAGTCGAGCAAATCGCCCGACGCCCTGGTGACCAACGTCGAGACGACTCCCGTCGAATTACCGGTCGCCGCGGAACCCGAGCACGCCAAGACGTTCAAGAAGGCCAACAAGAAGGCGCAAGCCCTCCAGGCCACGGATGCGACCGTCGCGCAATCGGCGACCGTCACCTTCCGTAAAGACAAGATCTTCGGTCGCGAGTTCCTCTACGGATTCGACCTCCAGTTCAGCTCGGGCGCGGACGCCCGGTATGACCTGATTCCACAGACGGAAGCGCTCGGCCACGTGCCGGCCTCGTTCCGCCGCGTGGGCAACGACCTCCAGCTCGTCGCCGATCAGACGCGCCTTTACGAAAGCGTCGTGAACCACCCGGAAGTGCTGCTTGCGACCTACTCGGTCATCTCCGAGACGAGTGAGACGCTGACCGTCAAGGTCGCGGCGACCGGTCTCACCGTGAACCAAGTCTACAACGGCAAAGACTCGGACTTGCCCAAGCAGATCTGGGTGCGCTCGTTCCAATACGTCGAGCAGGGCGACTATCTCCTTCAGGAGATAGGCATGCTGCTCAAGAACGGCACCGTCCAGACTTACCTGGAAGCCGTGTTCCCGCGCTCGAACCTCGTGCCTGCCGGCTACAAAGGCCTCGAAGGCAACGCCGACTTCGAGCCGCTCGCTTCCCGCTACCGCTTCATCACGGGCGAGAACGTCTGGGTGAACAAAGTCGACAACGGCGAGACGTCGCGCGTTCAGACCTCGTACGCCTCGCGTTTCAACCTGGGCGAGAGCGGCACGATCGACTGGTACGTCACGCCGAACATACCCGACCAGTTCATTCCGGTCATCAAGAGCGGCGTCGAAGGCTGGAACCGCTACTTCGAACCGCAACTCGGCCGCAAAGCCGTCCGCTTCCTGGGCAAGCTCCCGGAAGGCGTCAAGATCGGCGACCCGCGTTACAACGTGATCAACTTCGACTCGGTGGCCGAAGCCGGCGCCGCGTACGAAAGCCAAGCCATCGACCCGATGTCCGGCATCCAGAGCCATAGCTTGGTCTACATGCCGTACGCTTGGTACAACATCGGCATCGCCCTATGGTCGACCCGCACCGACACCTTCCGCCCGTCGGAAGATCGTATGAGCTCGGTCATGAGCCCCAAAGGCACCGACGTCCTCTTCGCCAAGAACCGCAAGATCATGAGCTGCATGAAAGCCGCCGACGACGTTTCGGCCCCAGCTTCGTTGCTCGCCGAAGCGCTGCTCGCTCCTGGCAACGTTCCGACCCCGAAGAGCCTCGACGAGTTCGGCAAGCGCCTGATGATCTCGACCCTCTTCCACGAAGTCGGCCACGCGCTCGGCCTCGACCACAACTTCAAAGGCTCGCTCGCCTTCGACGGCACGAAACCCGCCGGCGAAGACAACCCGACCAGCTGGTCGGTCATGGACTACAACTACTACCAGAACGAGATGGACCTCTTCGAAGAGATCGGCGGCATCTCCGGCCCGGCTCTCGAATACGACCGTCAGATCATCAGCCAGCTCTACGACGGCGGCAAACACGTCGGCGCAAACGACCTCGTCGTCCCGGCCTGTAACGACCAGGAAACCGACGACGTCGCCGGCGGCCAGGATCCCTTCTGCGTCCGTTACGACGCGGAAAGCGACCCGTCGCTCGGCGTCGACCACTCCCTCCACAACCTGGCGGCCGCGACCGGCGCGACGGGCATCGAAGCCAAAACGCTGGCCGAGATGATCGCCGATCTGAACGTCGCCTACGGCGACAAATTCGCCTCCGCGACCGACGTTCCGGACGTCGCGACGATGACGACGCTGGCCACCGAGCTCGGCGGCAAAGTCGGCACGCTGTCCGGCTACTTCATCGCTTCCGGCGCCCAGTCGCTGCGCGTCAACCTGCGCAACAATGCCCGCGCGCTCCGCTCCTTCAAAGACGGCACGGCTCCCGACGAACTGGCCTTCCGTATGCGGTACCTGGCGGCGTTCAACGCCGGCATCGCCTTCCGCGAGCTTCCGGAAGCCCCGAAAGCGGCCCTCGCCGCGCTCCTCGACGCCGTGAAAGCCGGCGTGGCGAGAAACCCGGTCCTGGCCGACGCGAACGGCGCGCAAGCGCTGAAGGCCGCGACGCTCCTCGAAACGGCCACCAAGGCCAAAGTCGAAGCCAGCCTCTCCCGCGTCCGTAACGACGTCTACGCCAACCTGGGCTTCGACCTGACGATGCCCTTCGCTCTGCAAATGACGCGGGGCGGCGAGCTCAGTCACTTCGAAGACCTCGCGGTGAACGCGCTGGTCGTCGGCTCGACCATCGGCCTCGACGGCGCCAAAATCTCGCAGTTCGCGACCGAACGGGAGACGGCCGTCACCTCGCTCGCCACCTTCCGCGGCGCCAGCCCGAAAGTGGAAGAAGTCGCCGCTTCCCTGCAAGCCCTGATCACTCAAGGCCTGCAGACCGGCAACACCGAGCAGGTCACGACTGCGCGTTCCCTGCTCAAGATCTTGAACGGCTAACCGCGCGGAGGGCTTTCCGCGCTGCGCGCTAAGCCCTCCGTTGGTTACCCATAACGGCGCTACGCGCCTAGGTTCCCGCACCGAACAAGACGCTACGCATCGACAACGACCCGTTTTGCATCTCTTCAAAGGGATATGAAACGCGGTCGTTTTCGTGGCTGGCCGCCAAAGCATAGATCAGCGGGTGGTAGTGCTCGAGCGTCGGCAAGGCGTGACGGTGGAGCTTCTCGGGAATGCCTTTGAAGTGGAGCAGCGTGTCCAGATCTCTGCCGTCGAGCGCCTTCTTGATGGCGCCGTCGAATTCCTCGGCCCAGGCAAAGGGTTTCGTGTGCCCGTCCCAGTCCATGTCGCCCAGGTTGTGGGTGATGTTGCCGCTGCCCACGATCAGGATGCCCTGGTCGCGCAGCGGCGCCAGCGCCTGGCCGACCTTGAAGTGGTCGGACGTCCGCGCTTTCTTGTCGAGGCTCAGCATCACGATCGGCACGTCGGCCTTTGGATAAAGGTGCACCAGAACGCTCCACGCGCCATGATCCAGACCCCATTCCGTGGTGAGCTCGCCGCCGAGCGGCGCGACCAGGCGCTGGACTTCGGCAGACACGGACTCGGAGCCGGGTGACGGGTAGACGATCTCGTAGAGCTCTTTCGGAAAACCGCCCATGTCGTAAATCATTTTGGGTTCGTTCACGTTCAGAACCTGCGTGCCACGGCTCCGCCAGTGAGCGGAAACCATGACGACGGCCTTCGGGCGGGGCAAAGCCTGGCCGAGCTCGGTGAGAGTCGCGGCGAAGGCATTGCCTCCGAGGGCATTCATCGGCGAACCGTGGCCGATGAAAAGAGTGGGCATCCGGGGATGCTTGGAC
>JAYVBB010000121.1:0-2346 GCA_043750715.1 Pseudomonadota bacterium
AGACCAGAGCAAGGTCGACTTCGACTCCGTCGACATCGGCGGTCAGCGCAAGACCCCCATGGGCACGTTGATCAACTCGAACAAAGCCGACAAGAACTATGACTTCGTGAAGATCCGCCTGCGCTGGCACCCCGAGATGGTCCAGTCGGCGTCGAGCCTCGATTCAGGCACCACGAAGTAACTGCGAACGACAACCAGCCAGGAGGCCTATATGAGCATGAAGCTCTGTGTCATCGGAATCGTGTGCGTCATGGGATTCAGCGCCGAAGCGCTCGCCAAGAGCAGCGGCGCGAAGTCCCGGCCGAAGCACCTGAACGGTGAGGCGAAGGTTTCGAAGAGCAATACGGTCGACTTCGAAGAAGACCCGATCTACGGCGGAAAGAAGACGCCGATGCTCTCGGAGATCGGCGTCGGCAAGGCCGATAAGAACTATGATTTCGTCAAGGTTCGCCTGCGTTGGCACCCCGAGATGGTGGCCTCGGCGGCGCAGCTCGACTGACGTGGACACGCGTTCCGCGGGCTGCTAAAAGAGCGCCATGGTTCGCCTGATCCTTCTCCCGCTTTTCGTCCTCGCCGGCGTTGCGTGTTCGCGCGCGGAATCGCCGTCGCGTCCGGAGAACGTTTTCGGCGAGGATCACCGGACCGGGATCACGTCCGACATGTATCCATGGCGGACGATCGGCCGCCTCGTCAGCCCGGAAGGCGGCACCTGCACCGGCACGATCGTCGGCCGGGACCTGGTGCTGACCGCTGCGCATTGCGTCGAAGAAGGCATCGTCTTCCAGCCGAACTATCATTGGGGTCAGGCACCGGAAGCGGTCGCGGTCCTGTCGGCCTGGCGCGGCACCGGCGAGCCGGCGACCCATACCGGCGACGACTGGGCCGTGCTTCGGACCGCGTCGCCAGTCGGCGAATCCTATGGCTGGCTGAGCGTCGTCCCGACGACGGTCGACTCCTTCCCGAGCGACGTGCAGGTCGCGGGCTACTCGGGTGATTTCGAGGAGGGCCAGACGCCTGGCATCGACCGCGACTGCAAGGTGCGCGGCCGGGATCCCGCCCAAGGGCTCATTCTGCACGATTGCGACACGACGCGCGGCGCCTCCGGCGGTCCGGCGCTGCTTTGGGACGACGGCGTCGTCACCGTTTACGGAATCAACGTCGCCGAGCGGCGCGAAGGCGGCGAGACGAGCATGCACCGGGCGGCGTACGACGACGAGCACGCGAACGTGCTGATTCCGAGCGCCGCCGCGGCAGCCAAGCTGGCTACGCTTCAGTAAGCGGTAATGGGTCTCAGGAATTCGGCGAGGCCGTCCACGTCTTTGGTCGTCGCCTTCACCATGCGAGTCGCGAGCCAACCGTGGCGGTCGGCTACGTAGATCGTCGGCAGCTCGGGGTTGTGGAAGGCCTTGAGAACCTCGTGATTGGCGAGGTAGCCCTCCTTCATCCCGTATTCTTTCATGAAGCCTTCGGCGTCGTCTCTCGTGTCGTGAGCGAAGACGTAGATGAAGTCCGTGTTGAGGCGAGAGAACTTTTTTTGCAAGCGGATGTAGTCGCCCATGAGCTGCTGGCAGGGCTCACACCAGGATGCGAGGAAGAGGATGACCTGGGCGCGGCCCTTTTTGACGCCGATTTGCGTGGCTTCCTGCGTGAGCACTTCCGTTGCGGCGAACGCCGGCATCGGGATCCACTTGTTGACGTAGTGGTCGCTCGGCTCGAGCGCTTCCGCGTCGACGACGGGGGTGGCCGGCGCGGCGCCTTCTTTGGTTTCGGCCTTCGGCTTCTCGATGCCCGAAGCGAACGAAGAAGCGCACAGCAGCGCCAGGATGATTGGGGGTAAATGCCAGGACCTCATGGGGATTCCTCCAATTCCATTGTATCATAGCCGCCATGGACAAGATGCAGCTCGCCGACATGTGGAAGCTTCCGTGGCCCGTCTTCGACGTGTTGATCGGCGGCCAGTCGTCGATCGACATGCCGGAAATGCGCGTGCCGACTTTGGAAGACGCCGCGGCTTTCATCAAAGCCTACGGCTACGACACGGCAGATCCTACCGACCAGCGGATGATGCACGGCGTCCTGATCGAGGCCCTGTCCCTGATCGAGAAGAAGCTGCTGACGCCGAAAGAATGGAACCGCGGCATCCGGCCGCCGGAAGAGATCATTTTCTGCGAAGACCCGAGGGAGTTGCTCGTCTGGGCGTCCGGGCAAAGCCCCACTGATCGCCTGCGCCGGTCTTGGGCGTGCGCCGTGCTGCGCGTGATGCACACGATCGCGCACATCGAAGGCGTCAACCGGCTCCTCGACCTCGAGGTGGCGAGGGAGCAGATCTTCGCGCGGTTTCAGCCG
>JAYVBB010000122.1:0-9496 GCA_043750715.1 Pseudomonadota bacterium
CCGCACAACACCGGTCTGGTGCCGCAGGCAAACGGCACGGTTGGCGGGGCGTGCAGCCGCCGAGAAGCCCGAATACGCAAAGACCGCGAATCAGCCGCATGACCACCCCTCGAACGCTCGTTACTAGGCAAGATTTACCCCAGTATAGCCAAATCCGGGCAAGGAGCCCAGCGCCGTGGACGCCACCCGGCAGCGCTTGCCGGGCAAGGCTTACCGACGTTCTAGACGCCTCCGGATCACCTATAATGTAATAACCCCATGCAGAGACTCCTCGAAAAACTGGGCCTGAAAAGTCCCACGATCGTGCGCGACCTCACCGTCGGCTTGCTCGTGACGATCACGCTCGTCTTCGGCATCGCCGGGACGGTCAACTATTTCTATTCCGTCGAGCGCGACACCTCGGCTTTGTACGAGAAAGCCGACGAGATCATGGAGAATCTCGCGCTCGTGCTCGTCACCCCGCTGTGGAACCTGAACACCGACGAGCTGTCGAAGATCATCGACGTTTACCGCCAGTCCGGCATCGTCCTCGACATCAAGCTGGTCGACGACCAGGGCGACGAGCTGGTGCCGGGGCGCCGGAGCACCGAAAGCGCGTTTCTCGAAATGACGCGCGTCATTGACCACGACAAGACCCCGATCGGCCGCGTCACCGTCGCCTTCTCCGATTCCGACATCACCGCCAAGCAGCGCGAGATCGCCATCTACTCCCTCGTCGTCTTCGCGATCTTGACGATCGCGCTGATCGTCGCCACGACCATCCTGCTGCGCCGCTTCCTCACCCGTCCCTTCGGCGAGATGAAGCACGGCCTCGAGGTCATCTCCGGCGGCGAATATTCCCATACCTTCGAGCCTGTGCGCCAGGTCGACATCAACGACATCTCCGAGCGCATCATGGGCATGGCGCGCGAGATCGCGAAGCGGGAATCGGCGCTCGAGCAGAACCGCCACAAGCTCGAGATCCTGAACCAGGCCATCCTCGACATCTTCTCCTGTTCCGACACTTCGAGCCTGATCCGGACGACGCTGATCCTCACCCACAAAGTCTCCGGCGTCGACAACGGCTGGTTCCTCGGCAAGAAGGAAGGCGCCGTCGTCGACGACGACGAGAAGGCGTCGAGCCCGCCGCCGCTCGTCTGCGTCCGCGGCCACGTTTTCGAAGCCGCGATCAAGGAAGTCGAGCCCCACATCGGCCAAGAAGGCGGCGACAAGGTGTTCACCTTCGCCATCAAGTCCCGCTACCGCACCGTCGGGCAGATGACGCTGGCGTTCGACGTCGTCCCCGACCCGTCGATCACATCGCTCCTCAAATCACTCATGTCGCTCGCGACGCTGGCGATGATCCGGCAGTCGTTCATCCGGGAGACGGCCTTCATCGCCGCCGAGCTCCAGGTCGCCGAAGCGGTGCAGCGCTCGATGCTACTCGACGAGTCGAAGCTGCCCGAGCACGCCGCCCTCTCCTACCACTACGAGCCGGTGCTGCGCGTCGGCGGCGACTGGTTCAGCGTCATCGAATCGCGTGACGGCTCGAGCCTCTACGTGATTCTCGGAGACGTCACGGGTCACGGCCTCGCCCAGGGCCTGGTCACGACCGCCATGTCGGGAGCCCTGAACATCGTCGAGTCGATGATTCACGACTTCGACGCGGTGACCATTTCCCGCCCCTCCCAGATCGTCACCCAGCTCAACAACGTGGTCTCGCGCCTGGCCGGCAAGAGCAACCTCCGCATGACCTGCGTCGCCGCCCAAATCGACTTCAAAAACATGAAGCTGAGCATCTGCAACGCGGGCCACACCTTCCCCCTTCTCATTCGCCAGGAAGGCGGGCGGGTGAAGACCGAGTCCTTAGCCAAAAACCAGCAACACATGCTCGGCGACGACGCCTTCCACGGCGTGCGCCACGTCTACACTGACGCAACCTACGACTTCCACGCCGACGATCTGCTGCTACTCTACACCGACGGCCTGACCGAGGCCCTCGACAAGGACGGCAAGGCCTTCCTGCGGAAGTTCCAGCGCCACCTGGTGAAAACGACAGAGACGCGCTCGGTGCCGCAGGTCAAGGACGAAGTCCTCAAACTCTTCCGCAGCCACACGGGCGACGTCCAGGTCAAAGACGACATCTGCCTGCTCGTCATCGGCAAAAAGCAGGGCAAGGACATAGCCCAAGCGTCGTGATGGTGCTAATGTTTCGGGAGGAGGACGGCAGAGCTTCCGACCGGCGCCGCTACCCTGCGCGCCGCTGGCGCGGCACTCCGGTCCGCAGCGCCTGTCTGGATCTCTGCACACTGGCAACATGGAACGCCCCGTAGAGAAGAAAGGTCTGGCTGCCGAGTTTCTTGGCCTGGCCAAGCTCTGGCCGTACCTCAGGCAGGAAAAGCGCCTGATTGTCGTGGCCGTGATCCTGATTCCGGTGATCGCTGCCCTCGACACCGGTTTGCCGCTGATTCTGAAGTACGCGATCGACCACGGCATCATGGAGAAGGACGTCAGCGCTCTCGGTAGGGCGGCCATCGGCTTCTCGGTGATCGTCGTACTCAACTACTTGGCGCGCTCGAGCCAATCGATCACCGCGGCCGTCGCCGTCCATCGCATGGTACGCCGCCTCCGCATGAAGCTTTTCGGGCACGTGCTTTCGCTCAACGCCAGCTACCACGACCGCTCGATGAGCGGCGCCCTGGTGACCCGGGCGACCAGCGACTTCGACAACCTCAGCGACTCACTCAACATGGGCGTCCTGACGTCGCTGGTCGACATCGGTACGCTCATCGGCTGCGTCATCGGCATGTTCATCCTCGACTGGCGGCTTGCGATCACGGCTTTGGTGATCCTGCCGGTCGTCTTCTTCGTGGTGCAGCGGTTCTCCAAGGCCATGAAAGCCGCGATGCTAAAGGCCCGCGTCAAGATCGCGGCACTCAACGCCTTCACGCAGGAATGCTTTTACGGACACCAAACGGTGAAGCTCCTGACCGGAGAAAAAGAGACGGACAAGACCTACTCCCGCCTCAACCGCGAGTTCCGCGACGCCCAGATGAGCAGCGTGGTGCTCGACGCCTTGATGTTCGCCGTCCTCGACGGCATCGCGTCGATCACGACGGGCTTGGCCCTTTGGTTCGTAGTCTCGGACAGGGTGCCCGGAGCGGTGCTTAGCGCCGGCGTGCTGGTCGCCTTCGTGCAGTACGTCCAGCAGCTGTTCGAGCCTCTGAAACAGCTGGGCAACAAAATGGCGATGCTGCAGGGCGCCTTCACGTCCATCGACCGCGTCTTCGGCGTCATGGGCGAGTCCGCCCTGATCGAAGGCAAAACCCCCGTGCTCAAGATCGACGGCGAGGTCGAGTTCCAGAACGTCACGTTCGCATACAAAGCGAAGGACGGCAGCGCCGGCTCGCGGATCCTGGCCGAGATCGACCTGAAGCTCGGGCGCGGCCGCACGCTCGCCATCGTCGGCGCCACCGGCAGCGGCAAGTCCACGCTGGTGAAGCTCTTGGCGAAGCTCTACGACGGCTACGACGGCAAGATCCTGCTCGACGGGCAGGACCTTTGCGACCTGGATCCCGAGACGCTCCGCTCCGCGATGGCGATCGTGCCCCAGGACATCGTCCTGTTCGACGGCTCGATCGCGTTCAACATCGGCTTGAACCGTCCCGGCATCACGAGAAAAGACATCGAAGACGCCGCCGCGCAGGTCGGCGCCGACGAGTTCATCAGACGCCTGCCGAACGGCCTCGACCAGGAAATCAAGGAACAGGGAGCGAACCTTTCCCACGGCCAACGGCAGCTCGTCGCCTTCGCCCGGGCGTTGGCGAGAAAGCCCGGCCTGGTGATCCTCGACGAAGCGACGTCTTCGATCGATCCCGAATCGGAAGCCACGATTCAACGCGCCATCGCGCGGATCCTCCACGGCCGCACCGTGATCGTGATCGCGCACCGCCTCTCGACGATCCGTCAGTGCGACGAAATCCTCGTCGTCGACAAAGGCCGGGTGATCGAGAGCGGCCGGCATGACGAGCTCCTGGCCAAGCAGGGGGCGTACTTCGGCTTGCATCAGGCCTTCGCATGATGCGCGCCCTGGTTTGCGCGCTGCTTTTCGCCGGGCCGGCGCGGGCCCAGGACGACATCCCGACGCTCGAGCCCGAGTTGAAGCAATCGCCCGCGACGCCGCCCGAAGCCGACTCCGACGTGCTGGAGCCCGTGCCGGCGCCCGTGCCCTCGCCCGAGCCGGAACCCCAACCGGAGCCCGATCCGCTGCCCGAAGACCTGCCGCCGCCGAACTACGAGGCCGCGCCCGAAGGCGAACCGGGGTACGGGCTCGAAGCCGAGCCGTCGGCGAAAAAGAAAAAGAAGCGTCCGCCGAAGGCAGCCAAAGTCAGGCCGAAACCGGCCGCGGCGAAGCCCACGGCGACGAAGGCGCCGAAAGAAATCGTGATCTTCGGCGCAACGCTGAAGTACGGCTTTTCCTCGCTGGCGGGTTCCGCCTCGGAAGACGACAACTCACCGACCTTCGGCGCCTCTCTCTACGTCTTCCAGGCGCCGTCCCCGGCCAAGGACTCGCTCGGCATCACCGCGGCTTTGGCGATCGACTACGAAGAATCCGACATCGCCGCTGGCGACGAGTTCCGCGTGCGGATTGGTGGCGACGACGCGACCCTTTCGCTCGTCAGTCTGAACGCCCTCGTGTGCTTCTTCTCGAATTTCTACGCGAAGGTCTGCCCCTTCGTCGGCTACGGCTCCGCGACGGTCCAGGGCGAGCTCGACGACTTCGCGAACGCGGTGTTCCCGTACGGGCTCAACGTCGTCTCGGGGTCGCCCCGAATCTTCCATTCGATGGGAATTCTGGCCGGCGGCGAGCTGATGCTCTACCAGCCGGTCTGGGTGGACGACGAGGCCGACCGCAACTGGTCGGCTTCGGTGGGGAGCGCCAGTCTCTACCTCGGGGCGAGTTTTTAGGGCGATTTCCCCGTGATCTTGCGTAAATAGCCAAGCGTCTATTTTGCCTCAGGATTGACCTCGGTTAAGTCGATAAGGACTTACCGGGAGAAACACATGCAAATTCGACGCTTCGTTTTAGTGGCCGTCCTGTCCCTCGTCGCGGTCGCTTGCTCGACCGAAGTCCTGAGCCGACTCGGGAGATCCAAGGACAAATCGGAGGAAACGGACGGCAACGCCCGCAACCTCAAGAAGAAACGGCGCCCAAGCCCCGAAGGGTTCGGCGTCGAAACGGCCGGACCTCAGCTTACGATCAACCAGGTAGGTCCGCAGACCTGCCCGAAGCTGCCTGGCACCAACGGGTCGCTCGAAGAACGCTTTTACGTTCCCGATGGTCCGGCGCGGGCTTATGTGGATAAAAATGGCACGACCCGTCTGATCATTCCTCACCTTTTGACGTACGCGTGGACGGGCAAGTCGCTCGAAGACGCAACGCTGGATTGCAGCGCCCCGGTGTCGATCTCTCGTCAAGACCCGGACCCGGACAAACTCGACGACCAATCGTGGCTCTGGGCGGTCTACCGCCTGCCAGACGGCCGGGCGATGGCGCTCAACCACATGGAATATCATCCGCGGGCTCACCCGGGGATGTATCCGCAGTGTCCGGCGATGGCTGGCGCTTTCGACGCCGACGTCTGCAAATGGTATAGCGCGATCACCTGGTCCATCGCCGAAGACGGCGTCCACTTCAACAGTCCCCCTGCACCGGATCATGTGGCTGCGCGCGCCAAAGTCACTGGCTATCCCCAGCCTGTCGAGATCGGCTACTCCGACCACAGCAACATCATGAAGAACCCGGAAGACGGCAAATACTACGTCGCGGTGATGCCGCGCGGACTCTACGATTCCACCGAGCCCGGCTCGCTGGGTTCGTGCATGATGCGGTCCGACGACCTGACGAACCCCGCGAGCTGGAAGATGTTTACCGACAGCGGCTGGGACGGCGACGCGCGGGGCGGCACCCGCTGCAAGAACGTCCTGCCTCCGAAAGGAGGCTTCGCTCCTGGCAGTTTGACCTACAGCACTTTCTACAAGCGTTTCGTGTACCTGACCTTCGCGGCGCCCGACGGGCGCGACGACGGCTTCTACATGTTCGTCTCAAAAAACAACGAGCTGACCGAGTGGACCGACCCGATTCAAGTGCTCGATGCCCGTCTGCCGTGGGGAACCAACGGCCAGGTGGTGAACAGCCCGATGGAGCAATATCCGTCGTTCCTTCCCCTGACTCCGACGGCCGACAACTTCGACGTCATGGGCGAGGAAGCTTATCTGTATTGGACGCGCAACCGCGCCCAGGACGTTTCCGGTATCCGCGACGTCATGCGAGTCAAAGTCCGCTTCCTGAAGGACCAGGAAGAGATCGAAAACCCCAGCGATCCCATGAAGGGCTTCTACCGGGTCGACGGGGGAGGACACTACTCCAACGGCGTGGGATACTCCTGTGGCATAGGTTCCCCGGAACAGCTGGTAGCCTGCGGCTGGACTGCGCCGTTCAATGATCTGCCTGAGTATGCGAGCCACGGCAGCCTCGAAGACCAAGGACAATGCCAATGCGGCGGAGTCGCGGGAACGACGGGAGTCGCCGGTCCTCCGACGACTTCCGGTTGCTACCGCATCGCTGACGCCGGCTACTTTTCCAACGGGATTGGCCAGAGCTGCACGTTGCTCGGCCCGAACCTGTCCGCCAACTGCGGCACGGCCGACTTCAACGCTCTCCCGGCGCGGGATTCGCATGCTCCGAACGTCGCCAACGGAGCTTGCATCCTGCCCACGGGCTGCTACCGCGTCGGACCGGGAGGATTCTTCTCCAACGGCCAAGGGCAATCCTGCCCGTTCCTGGGGTCGCAAATGCCGGGCATTTGCGGTACGGGAGACTTCACCGCTCTGAAAGACGTGCCGACTCACGGCGGCAACATCATGAATCCCGCGTGTGCCGGCGCCGAAGAGCAAGGCGGCGGTTCTGCGACTCCCGCTTCGCCGTCACCGACGACGCCCGCGATCCTGGCGTTCGGGTGCTACCGCATCGGACCGGCTGGTTACTTCTCGAACGGTGGCGGGCAAAGCTGCGCCCTGTTGGGTCCGAACCTCCAAGCCAACTGCGGGACGTCCGACTTCAACGCGCTGACCGCGCGCAGCGACCACGGAGGCAACGCCGAAAACGCCGCCTGCATTCTGCCGCAGGGCTGCTACCGCATCGGCGGCGGCGGCTTCTACTCGAACGGCCAGGGCGCTTCCTGCGCCTTCCTGGGCTCGAGCATGCAGGCGAAGTGCGGCACGACCGACTTCAATTCTCTGAAGAGCTTGCCTTCGCACGGCGGCAACCACGAAGACCCGGCCTGCCCGTAGGTTTGGAACGGCCGAAAATCCCGCTACCCGAGGGGTAGCAGGATTGTAAGCGAACCATACGGAAGGCTGGGAGGTCTAGAGGAGGAGCGACCTCCCAGCCGTAGCATGACCAGATACTTGGACCCTTAGTGGAAGACCGGGGTCAGCTCTTTCAGAATCGGGCGGATCCGCATTTGGGCTTCCTGGGCGAACCACTCGGCCGACGGGTACGGGGTCTTCGAGATGTACGTGACTTCCAGCAGGCTCGGATTCTTGAAGTTGCCGCAGAACTCAGGGTGGTAGTCCACCGGGTTGCCGTGTTTAAGGTCGGACTGCCAGTCGTTCCAGAAGCACTCATTGCGGGGCAGATCTTCGCCGGTCGAGTCGATGAAGAAGGCGCCGACCCACCACACGTTGCGCCAGATTTCCGGATCGAGGGTCGGAAGGCCGTTACCGGCGATCGAGTTGGCGAAGGTGACTTTGCAGATCACCATGCGAGCACGGACGCGCTCGGTCCAGAAGTTGTCGATCCAGGCGATGTTCGGGGTCTGGACGATCTCTCCGCGGGCGTTCATGCAGAGCTGCTCGAAGCGACTGCGGCCGTGCATGAATTCGTAGTCCCGGTCGAAGACGTTGAGGACGATGCGCTCGTGCTCTTCGTTCGTGATCTTGTCGGCGTCGGTCGCGACTTCGATATGGTTGTTGGCCAGGCCGTAGCTGGTCAACCATTTGTAGAACTCGTCGGCGTTGGTGCGGGGGAACGTCGAGTAGCAGTAGTCGTACACCTGGCCGCGGGGCGAGCTCGACGGGACGATCGTGTCGAAGTTGCCGTCACACTTGTAGTTACCGATGTAGAAGGGGTCCGAGTTCGTACGGATGCGGTAGAACTGGAGTTGGCCAGTCGTGCCGCCCGTGAAGTTCTTGGTCGAGGAGTACTCGGTGACGTGCATGCCTTCGGGGATCTTCAGCGAGTAGAAGTCGCCGAGGGACATGATCTGGGGCTGCGCGACGATTGGTTGGCTAGCCGACGTGCAGGATTGAGCGCAGAAGTTCACCGTGCTCGAACCGAGCGACTTGCCGTTCGCGTCCGCCGCTTGGATGACGAGGCGGTGGGCACCGGCCGCGACCTGGTCGAGGTTGAGCGAAGGCACGTAGTCTTTGCAATCACCGTCCTGGGCGCCGTCGAGAGCGCACGTCATGCTGGCGATGTCACCGCCGGAGGCGGCGAGGCTCAGCTGGGACGTACCGGTTTTGGTGGCGGTCAGGTCAGGCGTGGCCGTGACCGAGAGGGCGCCAGCCAGCTTGACCGTGAAGGTCATGGTGTCTTCGCCGCCGATCGAGTTCGTCGGTCTGTGGACCGCGCGCACCGCGAGCTCGTAAGTCTTGCCGTCTTCGAGGTCGGACATTTTCAGCGTTTCGGCTTCGGCGACGCGCGTCCATTGGCCGCCGTTGAGTTTGTACTCGAAGCGGATGTCGTCGAGGTTGACTTGACCAGCGACGCCGAGGTTCAGCGTCAGGCTGTCTTTCGTGTAGGTGGCGCCGACGTCACCCTTGTTCAGGATGAGGGCCGCGACCTGCTGGGCGTCGGCAGGTTCCTGGGCCGCCTGGCCTTTCGCGACGTAAACGCGCGAAGCAGGGGACATGTCTTCGACGCCGCCGGCGATGGCTTTGACGCGGAAGGTGTAGCGGGCTTGCGGGGACACGTCGACGATCAAGCCGGCGGCATCGCAATCCGTCCACTCGGGGGCGGCGCCTTTTTCGGCCTGGGTCTGTTCGACCTGGCACTTGAAGGAGACGTCCGTGTTGTCGTTCTTGTCCTTGTACATGACCGTGACGGTCTTGCCGTCGTCGGCGGCTTCGACCGCCGTGATTTCCGTGTCGGGGTTCGGACCACCGTCGGAGTCATCACTCTTCTTCTTGCTGCAACCAGCAGCAAACGTGGCCACCAAGCTGAGCGAAATGAGCTGGGCCCAATAAGGCGTAAGCGTCGATTTCATGGGTTTTCCTCCTGTGGAAACACATATGGTTCGATAAAGAAAGTAATGTCGAGCTCACGAATAATATTACAAAGCGATGTCAGTGTCTAGTATTTTTTAACATGATGCTATGATTTGTATATATATAATGAAACTATTGGGTTTTTTGTTAAAATATTGATAAAATAGGCTCATATCTATATATATGG
>JAYVBB010000123.1:0-3287 GCA_043750715.1 Pseudomonadota bacterium
TGCAGGTTGCCCGCCATCATTTCCTGGAGGCGCGTGTTGTTGTCGGGAATGGTGCGGAAGATGACCGTCTGCATCAGGGGCTTGGTGCCCCAGTAGTCGTTGTTGGCTTCGAGCACGATTTTTTGCTTCTTGTCCCACACTTTGAGTTTGTAGGGACCGGAACCCACGGGATGTTGGCCGAATTCCGGGCCGTATTTTTTCAGCGCGGCGGGGCTGGCGATCGCGAAGGACTGCATGCCGAGCGTGGAGATGAAGGGCGCGTTCGGCTTGTCGAGAACGAACTTGACGGTTAGGTCGTCGATTTTGACGACGTCTTTGAGAAGTTTGTCGAGGCCCATGGCGGAAAGATACGAGTACGCCTTGGCGGACTTGTACGCTTCGTGCTTCGGGTCGAGCTGGCGTTTGAACGAGTAGACGACGGCGTCGGCGTTGACCGGCGTGCCGTCGGAGAACTTCGCTCCGCTCACGAGCTTGAACGTGTACGTCTTGCCGTCGGCGGAAATTTCCCAGCTCTTGCCGAGGTTCGGGATCACTTCCGTGGTGCCCGGTTTGAACGTCACGAGTCCGTCGAAGATGTGGTCGGTGACGTTCAGCGACTCGCCGTCGGTCTCGGCCGCGGGGTCGAGGCTGACGGAATCACCGCCGCGTCCGAAGACGAGCGTGCCGCCTTTCTTGGGTTCGACTGCTTGCGAAGAAGTCGCCAGCAGCATGGAAAGCATCACGCCGAATGCGAGGCGCAACATGTTCATAAAGGGCTCCTGTCCCGTGTGGTTCGTCCAGTTGATCTGACCGACAGGTTTTACTGAGACTTTATAAGGACTTCAAGCCTATTATGACCGCAGCAAATTGACGTAGGAGCTGGCCAGAATGTCGCTCACCGTCGCCCCGCGGGAAAGGTCCGAAAAGGGCTTGCCCAGGCCCTGCAGAATCGGGCCGTAAGCCTCGAATCCCGCGAGCCGTTGCGTGATCTTGTAGGCGATGTTGCCTGCCCCGAGGTCCGGGAAGATGAAACAGTTGGCCTTGCCGGGAACCGGGCTGTCGGGGGCTTTTTTCCGGCCGATTTCGGCGTCGAAGGCTGCGTCGAACTGCAGCTCGCCGTCCGCCTTCACCTGCGGATGCTGGGCCTTGAAGAGGGCGGTCGCCTCGGCCACCCTTGCCTGAGCTTCGTGCTGGGCGGAGCCTTTCGTCGAAAATGATAGAAAGGCAAGAACAGGCTCGACCGTCGGAAAGAGCCGCTTCCAGGTCTTCACCGACTCGATGGCGATGTCGCCGAGCTGGCGCACCGTCGGCGCGATCACGACGCCGCAGTCGGCATACAAATACGTAATGTTGGGGTCAGGCACGTGCCTGACCCCAATATTCGCGGGCTTGTGCATGATGAAGGCACCGCTGACCGTGCGGACGCCGGAGGCTAAGCCGACGCCGCTGATTCCGGCGCGAATCACCTCGGCCGTGGTCGCGACGTTGCCTGCAATGACGGCATCGAGCTTGCCGTCGTGAAGCAGTTCGGCGGCCGCGTTCAGGCGGCTAACGCGTGCGTCGCTGCCATCGCCGGAAAAGCGGATTTTATCTCCGTGACGGGCGAGGTCGACGCCGTATTGGTGAGCGGCCGCGAGGGTATCCGCCTTTTTCGTGAACAGATGCACTTCACGGACGGACTTTTCTTTCAGCATCTGATCAGCAACCGACCAGATCCTCGGGTCTTCGCTGTCGGGAAAACCGATGCGACCAGGGGCCGCCAGACATTTTTTCCGCAGCTCTTCGACGAACGCGCTGGTCATGAAACCTCATGGGCAAAAAATAGCCAAAACGGCACAAGTACTGGCACGCGGCCTCTTTCGACCGGGGCGTAGCGTTTTATCCACATGTCCTGTGGATGGGCGCAACCACCTTGGAACTGCTGGGTTTTTACCAATTCTCCAAGTCCTATGCCAGCGCAAGCTCAATATTGCTTCGAATTAGTCCGAAGGGCTGCGTATATGATCAGCCTCCTAACTACGCGAACTGAACTCGGCAAGAAGCTCAAAGAGCTCTTGAAAGGTCATGGCTTGGAAGCGCGAGTCGCCAAGCCGACCGCAGTCAAGCCCGGGCTGGAGACGCTTTACGGGCCGGACGTCGTCGCCGCCGTCGTCGACGCGACGCTGCCGGGCGTGTCCGATCACGCATGGCTCGACATGCTGGCGAGTCTCGGACGCCGCATTCCTGTAGTAGTGATCGGCGAAGAGTCGAAGCACCTCCTGGCCGACAGCGGTCGTCCCTCGACGACGCTCAACTGGATGGCCGACCCGACCCCGGAAAAAATCCTCGAAGTGCTCGACGCTTGCGGCGCGGTCGGCATCGCCCATCGCAAGCTTAATCGCGCCGCTATCCCGGTCTTCAACGCCCAGGTGCCGCTGCACATGCTGCAGAACAACGGCGCGCTGAGCGTCCTGGTCGTCGACGTCGCGAGCTTCCGCAAGATCTCAATCGAGTACGGCACCGAGGCCTACGTGAAGGTCCAGGACTGCTTCAACCAGCTCCTGTTCGAGCTGTGGGGCCAGCCTGGGTGTTTTCGCTCAGCCGACGTGCTCTGCCGCCGCTCGCACCACGGCAACTCCTACTACATCTTCCTCGAGCAATCGCGGTCGGCCAGCGCCGTCCCCGCGCCGGGCATCCTCGAAAGACTGGCCGACCGCCTGGTCGTCCGCCTCCAGAACGCCTTCTGGCGGGAAGTCTTCGTCTCGCGCGAAAAACGCATCTTGCCCGACTGCATCAACATCGTCCCCGACATCGCGATCGGCTTCGGCACGGCGATCTACAACCCCTGCGTCGACAGCCTCGAGCTCGTCGAGCAGGTGATAGACCACGCCATGGACGAGTCGCGGATCCAGCTGAAGCGGATGAAGGATCGCCAAAAAGAGCTAATGCAGACCCTGATCCAGACCCCGGGCTTGCTCGAGCCGCACTACCAGGCGGTGTTCGAGCTCGGCAATCTCACCAAGCAGATCGTCGACGACGCCCATGCCACGAAAAGCATCAAGCCGCTGCGGCACCTGCTCTTCGGCTTCGAATCCCTGATCCGCGTCCGCGGCCAGGCGATCGACGCGATCTTCGACCCGAACGGTCCCGTCTACATGGAGTCGAAGCACCTGCGCCCCGACGTCCTCTTTGCGCTGAGCCATGCCGCGAAAGTCGGCCTCGAGCTCGACCAGGCTTGCCTCCACCAGGCCGTGCTCAACTCGGCGCAGCTGCCGGGAACCCTTCTCCTCAACATCCTCCCGCGCAACCTCTACAACATCGACCGCCTG
>JAYVBB010000124.1:0-4768 GCA_043750715.1 Pseudomonadota bacterium
CTGCTCCGGAACTCGCAGGTGAAGGCGTCGATGCCGGCGATCGCGCTGATTGCGATCTATAAGAATTTCCAGCAGGGGACGGGCAAAGGCCTCTCGGCGCAGGATCTCGCCCATTCCCTGAATCTCCCGATCAGCTGGATCGGCGACGCGCTCGCTGCGTTGCAGGAGCTCGGCTACGTCATCGCCTCGCGCTTCACCGAAGACGACGTCGAGCTCGTCCATTCGACCGAGCCCTACTACCCGGCCTTTCCCGCGGAAAACCTGCCCCTGACCAAGATGCAGGAAGACCTCGCCCGGCCGATGGCGGATTGGCTTTCGCACTGGCGCCACCAGCTCCCGCTCGACGTCTCGAAAGCCCTGAAAATGCTCAAAGAGACGCAGCCGCAGGGCCGCGAGATGACTCTCGCCGACGCCCTGCCCCTGTTTTCCTGAGCTCCTTTACGGAACCGTGCAGCCGACGATCGGACCCGCCGCTTGCTTCGGATAAGCGCGAGGGCCCGACGTCATGTCCGGATCCTTCGAGATCAACTCGGCAGCGGCGGTGGGCTCGTTTTTGGCGTTAGGCATGCCTTCGATGCCATAGGCGTGAAGGAACATCTCACCCGGCTGCGCGTCACCGAAGACGTTCCAGTCGGTGCACCAGACGCCGCCTTTTTCGGTGGCGTCTTCTATGGCCAGCGCAAAGCCGGACTTCCTGTCACCCGGCTGGGCATTCAGCTCGTAGATCTTCTTACGGGACTCTTCACCCATGTTCAACTGCTCGGCGACGCCGAGGCGCGAGTGGTTGGCGTCGATCGGACCCGGGCTGACGAGGAACGTCGACTCGACCTGGCGGCGCGTGACGTAGACGACTTTGTCGCAGCCCGCCGAACGCAGGACTTGGACGGGGGAGAGGTCCGACCAGCCGCCAATCGACAGGCGGTCACCAGCGATCTTCACCGGCGGCGACAGACCCGGCTCGGCCGGCGAGGCGATCAGCACGTCGAACCAGGTCACGTCATGACCGAGGTTCAGGAACTTCTCGAGCTTGCCGTCCTGGGCACCTCCGGCCTTCATGCCGGAATCGACGGCCGCGTCGAGGCGCTCGGGAATCCAGTAGCCGAAGCGGACGTCTTTGAAGTCGACGTTGAACTTCGGGTCACGGTTTTTCAGGTAACGCTTCTTGGCATCGTTGTAGGTCTTCAAAGCGGGCGCACCGTCGAGAACGGCCGTCGAGATGATCGAAGGCGTCTCGGCACCAACGGGTTCCTTGAGACGGTCTTGGGCCGGGTTCGCTTTACCTTGATCGACGCCATCGCGGTAGTTTTTCAGGACGTTGGCGAAGAGAGTGCCGCAGGTGCCTTTCGGGGTCGTCGCCGCGGCGACGGCCGGCCAGGGCTTGCCTGCGGAGATTTCTTCCGTCGCGCACGAATCGAGGAAGTCGGCCATGAGGTTCGCGTCGGTCGGCTGGTAGCCGGCATAGAAGTTCGCCATGCGGCCCAAGGCCCGCGCCAAGCCCGGAAAGCTGATGATGCCTTCACGGAAGAAGATCTTCTGATCGACGGCTTTGAACCCCGTGATCGATTCGGCCGAAGCTTTGATCTCGTTCACTTTGTACTGATAGTTGAGATAGCCGAGGTTGTCGGTGTCTTGCAGCATCTTCATCGCGGTCGGATTGACGAGATCGACGAGCTTCGGGTCTTTCAGGAGTTCTTGGAGCTTGGTCGCGGCGAGTTGAAATTCTTGGGGAGAGAGCGAGAAGACGCCTTGGGCCTTGGCCTTCTGCGCGACACCGACGAGGAGGCCGATGCCTTGCGCTTCCGGCGAATCCTTCAAGACTTCGACATAGCCGAGGATGGATTTGAGGAGCAGGGCGACCCGCAGATCCTTGTCACGGCCTTGCGCGGCTTTGACGAGCGGGTTCATCTTCATCGACTCATGCATGAACATGGTGACGGTCGACGAGCTGCCACCAGCAAGCGCGTCGATCGTGCCGTAGTGTTCGGTGATCCGGGAGAGGGCCCCGAAGTGAGTCAGGAGGTAGTGACCGTTGCCGCGCACTGCGGCGCAGAGCTTTAGTTCACCGTTGCCCGCATTGAGTGCGTCAGCGGGTTCCCCTTCGGCAACCGTTTCTTCGGAGAGCAGTCCGGCCGCATCCGGGTTGCGCGCCTTGCAACCCATAGCCGCAAGTAGCGAGAACAAAACGACGCTACGGGTCGTCCGGACCGAAACCATGGTCACCCCCAAAAAGGTCGAAAAAAGCGTTGCGCACTTATCGTACCGAGGGGGTAAAAACTTTAGCGGTAAATTTCCCTGGAATTACCGGGTTGTCACGGGTCCCGGCTAGTGCGCGAGGATCGCCCTGATTTCGTCGACATATTTGGCCGTCTTCACGTCGTCGGGATTTGCCTTCAAATATACCTCGTAGTAACGAATCGCTTCCGCCACTTTTGCTCGATCTTGAGTCTTCGTTGCTATCTGTCCCAAGGTATACCCCATGACTCGACTCGCGTCAGGATCGTCGGGGTCCTCCTTGAGGGACTTTTTTATCTGAACGTAGGCCAATTCAAGTTGGTTCTTTCGGTTGAGCTCCTTGGCTTTTTCCCGATAGCTTTTTGCCAATACTGAGTGCGCGGCACCGAAATCCGATATTGAAAGAGCTAGGCGCTCTTCTTTTATTGCCTCGTCATAGCGCTCTCGTCGGTTCAAGAAAATGGCGAAGTTATGGTGTTCCCAATGGGGAACCTCGGTTATCTCAAGCCGTTTTCTATAGGCGTCTTCTGCCTTCTTGTAGTCTTTCAGGTCTTCGTAAGCGTCCGCGACGATGGCTAGAGCGAACGCACTCGGTGGAGTCGTCCGAAAAAAACTATTCAATACTTTCACGGCTTCGGCTGGTCTGCCTTGTTCGAGAGCGGACCGTGCAAAACTCAGTGTGGCGAATTCCCGCGCAGGTTTGACACGGAGAAGCTCCGTCGCAAGCTTCTTCACTTTCGCCCAATTTCTTTGAGCTTCGTACAATTGCAGTTGAACGAGGTGTAGCACTAGATACCTGGGGTCCTTCGCAAATCCACGATTTAGATGCATCTGAGCCGAAGTCAAGGCGCCCGGGCGGTAGTTCCAGCCGCTGGTAAAGCCTTCATTCATAGCAAGAACTGCATATGCCGCGAAAAGCGGGGGGTAGTTGGGATCAATTTTTTGCGCCTTCAGAAGGAGGGCGCGCGCTTCATCAACAACGCTTTCGTCACCTCCGTCACCTTGGATTTTTTTAATCGCCTCAAAATAGATCGCGTGGACTTTCGCATGTCTATTTTTCTTCGAAAGAACCTTCACATTCGTTGAGATGTATTTTCCCAAGTATGCGGAAGTCGGCATACGGTCCAACGCGCTGGGGATTTTCCGGTCTTCACTGACGATCATTCCCATCTGCTGGGCTGACGAAGAGTTCAACGTGACGACTTTGAAGGTAATCGCGCAATAAAATAGGACGGCCGCGAAAGTCGCGCAGACGACTACCGCGATTCCTGTTGAGAGGATTTTTATCTGCCTGGACAAGCCCAGCGCTCCTGTTTAGTAGCGCTGTAATCGGAATACACTTGTTGGAGCTGACTTTTTATTTTGATCTCCGCGTGGGAAATCGTCACAGAAAGACAGAAGGCTCAACTAATTTAGCGGACTACCGGGAAAACGGCGCTCGCTGCGGCTACTTGGTGGCCCAGTGCAAGATCCACCACGTCACCGCGGCGATAAACGACGATGCGGGCACCGTCAAAATCCAGGCCCAGACGATGCCGCCCGCCACGCCCCAGCGGACGGCCGACAGCTTCGTCACGGCGCCGACACCCATGATCGAGCCCGTGATCGTATGCGTCGTCGACACGGGGATACCGAGGGCAGTCGCCGCGAACAGCGTAATCGCCCCCGCCGTCTCTGCACAAAACCCGCCCACCGGCTTCAGCTTCGTAATTTTCATGCCCATCGTTTCCACGATGCGCCAGCCGCCGAACAGCGTCCCGACGCCCATCGCCGCGTGGCACGACAGGACGACCCACATCGGCACATAGAATTCACCCGTCCCGAGCATTCCGGACGAATAGAGTAGGACGGCGATGATCCCCATCGTCTTCTGCGCGTCGTTGCCGCCGTGCCCCAAGCTATAGAGCGACGCCGACAAGAACTGCAGATACCGGAAGCTCCGGTTCACCCGATTCGCCGGGGAATTCTTGAAGATGATGATCACAAGGGACATCAGTCCGAAGGCCAATGCAAAGCCGATCATCGGAGACAACACGATCGAGACGCCGATTTTGAGGAAGCCCGCAGACATGAGTCCGTGAATCCCGGCCTTGGCCACGGCCGCGCCGCCGAGGCCGCCGATCAGGGCGTGCGACGAACTCGAGGGGATCCCGTAGTACCAGGTGATGAGGTTCCAGATGATCGCGCCCATCAGGGCGGCGAGGATCAGGTTGACGTCGATCAGCTCGGGCTGGACGAGCCCTTTGCCGATCGTGTTCGCGACGTGGAGGCCGAAGAAGAGAAAAGCGATGAAGTTGAAGAATGCCGCCCAGAGCACCGCGTACTGCGGCCTGAGTACCCGCGTTGAAACGATCGTCGCGATCGAGTTGGCGGCGTCGTGAAATCCGTTGATGAAGTCGAACGCCAGCGCGATGGCGATCGTGATGATGATCAGCGTCATGACCGGCCTCAGCTATACTCGATGACGATGCTTTCGATGACGTTCGCGACGTCCTCGCAGCGGTCCGACACGGTCTCGAGCAACTCGTAGATTTCC
>JAYVBB010000125.1:0-3848 GCA_043750715.1 Pseudomonadota bacterium
CTCGGCGGCGCGGAAAAGTACATTTATCCGCCGGGAATCCCGGCGGTGCTCCGCCAAAGCGAAGGCGAGCGCAAGTTCCGCATCGAGCAATACTTCAATCTGAACGTCCAAGGCGAAATGCTGACGCCGCACATCCAGGGTGACTGGGCGCGCACGCCGGAAAACGAGCTGAAGTACGATCTGGAGTCGAACACCTGGGGCAACCGCTTCGTCACCGTCGCCCACCCGGTCTGCGACTCCGAGCAGTCCGGCACCTGGGGTTACCGCTGCTACACCGACGTCGCTTTCGACGTGACGACTCCGACGGGCACCATCGGCATTTCGATCGCGCTGGTCGTCGGCGAAGCCGGCAGTACTTATGAATACACCCATCCGAACGCGATCTTCTGGGTGATCCTGCCGGAAGAATCCAGCAACGTCCCCGTCGTGGCGCCGCATGCCTTTCCGGAAATGATGCCGCCCGCGACCATGGAACTAACGGAAGTCCGCAAGAACGTCGTGTGGATAACGCTCAAAGACAACTTCTCGCTCGGCTCGGGTTTCATCACCCGCAACATCGACCGGCTGACGAAGCTCTTCCGCAAGGAAGTCATCCAAGCCGCCGCCCGCTCGACCGACCCCAAGATCTACGTGGTCACGGCCGCGCACCTGTTCCCCGTCGCTTATTCGCACGGCTCGCTCGGCGATCCGACCGAAGGGGGCGACGAGCCCGAGTCGGCGCCGCTCAGCGAAGGCTACTCCTATCACTTGACCGTCAACGGCAAGAAGCTGGAACGCGCCGCGATTCTCCTCGCCCGCAACGTCGAATCCGACATCGCGCTGCTCCAGGTGCGGCGTTCGGCCCTGCCCGCGCTCGCTGCGGCGCTCGGCGTCCCCGACCCCAACGACGTGCGCGGCCTGATGTTCGCCGACCAGATCGCGACGAACGACTCGACCAAAGTCATCCTGGGTTATCCCGCCAAGCTCGAAGGCGAGCTCGTCCAACGCGTCGGCCGCCTGGCCCGGGGCGAGTACCCGACGGACGACACCTCCAACTTCGGCCCGCTGAGCAAGTTCAAGCTGGAAGCCATGGATCCCCTCGACACCGAGCTCGCCGAGCCCGGCATGTCCGGCGGCCCGGTCGTCGACAGCCGCGGCAAAGTCGTCGGATTGACCGTCGAGCGCCCGAACGACACCAACACCTTGATCGCCCTCGACCTGACCAGCATCGACCGCGTGACCAACGGCTACGCCCTGGACGAGAAGAAGTGCATGCTGCGCTTCAACCCGTTCGATCGCATCCTGACGATCGTCAAGACGGAAGCCAGCTGCGACTACGGCCACTTCGGCAGCCCGCGTCCGTTCTCGCTGCTGCAAGGCGAGTGGACGATCCAGGAAGTCCTCGGCTTCGCGGAGGATCCGGCGGTGAATCTGGTGGAGACCCACTCGGGTCACACGCCGATCAACGGCCACTCGATCATCAACGGCCATGCGATCATCAACGGTCACGCCATCATCAACGGTCATGCGATCATTCACGGCACGCTCGTCGTCGACCGAGAAAACCTGGACGCCATCAACGAGCACGACGTGGAAGACGGCTTCAAGCTCAACCCCGACTCGTTCCGGAACTTCGCGCCGAAGGGCGTCAGGATCTTGAGCCACTCGGGACCGGGCGAGCTCGCCGCGCCGCTGGGCGCGCTGGTGCTCGGCACCCGCGAGGACCGTCACGACCACGGCTTCAGTCCGGTCTATTCGCTGCGCGAGTTCGCGATCTGGCTGCATCGCAATGCGGACCAGGAGAACTACTCCGAGCTGCTCTGCGTGCATGGGGCAAGTTGCGAAATGTAGGCATCGGGAACCGTCTGGAACCTAGGCGCGCAGCGCCGTTAAAGGTAACCTACGGGAAGGCTTAGCGCACAGCGCGGACCGCTCTACGCCTCGCGGACCACTCTAAGCCGCGCCCGACACCTTCTTGTTGAACAGAGCCTTCGTGGCTTCGTCCAAAAGGGGCTGCACGGCCAGACGGACGTCCGAAGGCGAGGATGCGAGGATGCAGATCGCCTGGCGCAGCAGAGCGGGGTCCGTCAGATCGGTCGACGCCATTTGCGCGCCCATTGCCTGAATGCTGTTCTCCCGGCTCTTCAGCACCCGGCCCGTCTTCAGGATGCCGTTGCGGAACGTCAGCTCGCCGTAGGAATCGCTCGTCTTGAAGGTAAGCATCGCCTCGGCCATGTGGGTGTCTTCGCCCCGGCGCACGATCACGTCCGTCGGGCCGTCGCCCCGGAGGCACGTCCACTCCTGACCTTTGAAGCGCTCGTTGCGAACGCTCTCACCAATCGCCATCAGGCTCTTGCCGCAGCGGAACGCCTCGATGAATTCCCGGAGAAAGATCAGCGTCTCGGCGGATTCGTGGACGATGTAGAATCCGGCGAAGATCGAAGCGTGCTGCTTCACGACGCGGACCGGTTTCACCTGGCAGCGGATATCGCGGTCGAGCACGGTCAAAGTGGCGCCGAGCTGGCCTTCGATGACTCTGTTGTCGTCGGGAGTCACGTCGAAGCGAGCGGCGAAGCCGCCGTAACTGATGTCTTTCAAAACGCCCGTGAGACCGCTGTCGAGGCGGAGCGTGCCGACGTTGTCCGCAAACAGGACGTAGCGCGTGTGCAAGCGCCCTTCCTTGCTCAGGGTCGCCAGTTCGGTCGTCAGCGGATCCGGAGCGACGTCGTCCGGAGAGACGCTTTTGCGACCCAACGCCTTGCTGAATTTGTCGAACAGACCCATGCGATCTCCCAGCCTTAGATTGGTCGGCACGCGGCGGGAAATTCTTGAATCTTCGAAGGTTTACCAACGATTGAAGGGCTGTGCGGAGACTGGGGATAAGGCAGGATGTCGGTTGAAATTAGGTATCTTTTGTGTTATTCCCGGTGTCGTTATTTACTGAGCTTGTTAGCGAGACGAATTCCTCTGTGAATTCGCCTGAATACGGGCCCAGGCACAGGGACGGGGGTTAGCCTCGCATGCTGCGAGGGCCCTTTTTGTTTCCACTCTCTTTAGGACGTCCTCTTGGACCGGACCAAACTCGACAGCCTGATCGCGCTGATTTCCCGGACGCTTGCGCCGCACGGCTTCGATTGCCTCGAAGCCGAATGGCTGGCCAGCGAAAAGATTCTGCGCCTCTACGTCGACGTCCTGAACGGCTCGGGCATCAACCTCGACGGCTGCGTGGCGGCGAGCCGCTTGCTGGAAGACCAGCCATCGCTCGACGAAGTCATGCCCGGCAAATATACGCTGGAAGTCAGTTCTCCCGGCGTCGAGCGGCCGCTCCGCTCGAAGTCGCATTTCGAAAACCATCTCGGCGAGACCGTCCAGGTCAAGCTAGTGGACAAGTATCTCGACCGCCGGCAGGGAACCGGCAAAGTGGTCCAGGTCGCCGACGGCGACACGGTCACGGGTCAACTCGACACACTCATCACTTTGCAGACCGAGCAGGGGGCCTGGTCCTTTCCGCTCACCCAGCTGCAAAGAGCCAGTCTGGTTTACGACTGGGGCACCGGATCAGCTCCTTAAGCGAAAAGGACGAGCAACATGGCAGCAGCGACCGAAGCGGCAGAGTTCGATGGCGATCTAACCAGAGTGATCAACCTGGTCAGCCGCGACAAGAACCTCGATAAAGCGATCATCATCGACGCCCTGGAGCAAGCCGTGCTTCACGCGGCGCGCCGTGACTACGGCGCCACGGCCGACCTCGAAGCTCATTACAACGAGGAATCGAACGAGATCGAGCTCTTCCAATTCCGTACCGTCGTCGAAGAAGTCGCCGACGAAGCGCGCGAAATCTCGGTCCCGGAAGCCCACAAGCTGGACCC
>JAYVBB010000126.1:0-5670 GCA_043750715.1 Pseudomonadota bacterium
CGAACTGCTGTATGCGGGCGGCTACGGCCTTCACGAGACGTGCACGCGGGCGCCGCTCGAAGTCGGAGAAATCCGTCTACCGAACCACGAAGTCGCTCCAGAAGCCGTTTCGGCTGGCCCGCTTTTCGCCGGACGACGCGCCTTCAAACGCAACCCGATGGTTTTGGCTGCAGACGCTCGCCGCGAATATCATTTGCGGCAGATGGACGACATCCGCAAGCGCAAGTTCTACTTCGTCGCCTACATCAACGGGAAGGCCATCGGCCGAGTCGTCGACAACCTCCACGCCAGCGTCGAAGGCCCCCACGGCTTCGCCCTGTCCCCCGAGCATCCCGTCCGTCGCTGGGCGGTGGACGAAGGCTTGGCGGTACTTCACTATGCGGAACGGGATTTCCCAAAATTTCTCGCCAAATTCGAAGATCTCGGGGCCTTCCCCGATTCATGGTTCGGCAAAGACCCCATGATTCCTTTTCGACGGGAAGCCCGGGATGCGCTGGCAAAAGGCGTCGAGCATCTGCGTCGATTCTACGAGGACAACGTCGTCTTCGACGACGCCGAGGAACTAAAGGCGTTGGAAGACATCGGCATGATTTTCCGCTGCGACCCGTTCACCGAGGTTGGCCATGCCATTCACTCCTGACGGTTCCGCTTTAGACATGCCTTGGGCCCAGGCGAAGGAACTTGCTGCCCATTGTCGGCGCTTCCTCAAATCGCAAGCCGACCGAAGCTACGACTTCCATTCGAACGGAGAACGCCGCCTCCTCGAAAGGTTGGCGGAATTCCAGCCTCAGGTCATCTTTGACGTCGGCGCCAACGTCGGAGACTGGAGTCTGATGGCGCACGCAGCCTGTCCCGGCGCCCTCATCCACGCCTTCGAAATCGTGGAGCAGACTTACTCGTCCCTGAAAGCTCGGACGCTTGCTTCGGAGGGCTGGCTCATTGCCCAGCGCTTCGGCCTCGCCGCTGAGAGAGGGAGCCTCACCGTCAATTGCTTCGAAGGCCGGGACGAACTGGCTACCTACACGAATTTTCCCCACGGCGCGGCCACGCAGGTCAAGGGCGACGTCGAGACCGGCGACGCCTATCTGGCGTCCGCCGGAGTGACCCACGTCGACTTTCTCAAACTCGACGTCGAAGGCGCTGAACCGCTGGTGCTCAAGGGATTCGAGCGAGCGTTCGCTTCCGCGGCGATCGACGTCGTGCAGTTCGAGTACGGACAGACGTCGATCCTTACCAGGTTCCTGCTGGCGGATTTTCATTCCTTTTTCGAAACCCACGGCTTTCTCGTCGGCAAATTGTCTCCGGAAGGGGTCGACTTTCGACCTTACGCCTTGGACGACGAGGACTTCGTCGGACCGAACTTCGTGGCATGCCGGCGCGACCTGAAGGACCGGATCGCCGCACTCAGGAGCTTCGAGGCCTGATGCATCCCTTGATATTCCACAACAACGGAGACATTGCCCTCACCAATCCCGGGCGCGTGTATTTCTTTCGCATGAGACACGCCCTGCTCGCCAACGACGAGCTGAAGGGACTCTATCGACGGCCGCAAGCGCTCGACATCGTTTGCTGCTGGAACCAGCCGGAACAGTCGGTCGTCGGTGCAGGCCTCGATCATCTGGGGATCGACTACGTCGTGCTGGGACGGGACGTCAGGCCCTGGGAAAATTTCAGCAAGATCAACCTGGTTCTCGACTATCTCCGGAATCGGTCTCGAGCCGACTACGTCCTGCATCTGGACGCTTCGGACGTTCTCCTGGCTGGCGATCCCGCCGAGGTTCTCAATCGATTCCAGGAGCACTTCACCGCCGACATCGTTTTCAACGCCGAGCGAAATTCCTTTCCCGGCTCCCGCCAGTTCGGGCGTTACTACCAGCCGGACGAACCGTTTTCGGTCCTATCCGAGGAGCGCATAGCGGCCATCGAAGCCTTCGAAAGATCGACTTACCCCGGTCCGCCGTTCTTTTTCAACTCCGGTTGCTTCATCGGCAAGAGAGAGGCCGTGATCGAGCTTTTCACCACGGCCCAAGATCTCAAGGGGTTCATCCCCGAGGAACCCTGGACGACTTGCGACCAGCCGCCGCTTAGAGAGCTGCATCGGCGCTTTTTTCCAAGGATTCAGATGGATGCCAAAGAAGTCATTTTTCAGAGTCTCTTCATGATCGACTACGATGACGTGAAATTCGCGATGCCGCATAAGGCCGGACTTTGACGCTGGATTGTCTTTGCACCGTCGCGAACTCCCACCATCGCCGCGAACTCGCGCTGATGCTGACGAGCTATTTTCTGCATCACTCGACGCCCGCTTACGTCGTCTGCGACGAGCTGACGGCGGAATTCCTCGGCGAGCTTTTTCGCGATCGGCCAGTCCACTTACTGCCTCTACTCGGAGATCGAGCCCCGTCGGTGCTCCAGACCGGCAATGCCAACGACCCCAAGTTCGTCGCGGCGTTCCGCATTATTTTAGGGATGAAGATCGAAGCCTTGCGCGAAGCCTTACGGCATCACGCCACGGCCCTCTATGCCGATGCTGACGTCCTTTTCCTGGCAAGCACCACGGACCTGGGCCTCGGGGACCACGACGTCCTGCTCTCGGCGCACGAAGCGGATTCCTTCGTCGAGCGGGCGACGGGCCAGTTCAACGCGGGATACGTCGCCGTGCGCAACCGGCAATTTCCGGACTGGTGGGAGAAAGCGCAGCAGGAGTCCGGCTATTTCGACCAGCAGTGCCTGGATTTGGCCCACCGTCATTTTTCCGTCGGTAAGGTGCCGACGACCCACAACGTCGGATGGTGGCGAGTCTGGGTCAAGGAGAGAGGCAAGGAGATCCTGCAATCCCTCGCCGCCCGCGACGGGGAGCTCTATCTGGGGTCTGAGCCTCTTGTGAGCATTCAATCCCACTTTCTAGCGGACTGTTGGGTGCCGGAATACGCCCCTTACATCGAAGTCTTCAACCGCCACCTCGAGCAGGCGCTGGTGGACTCCGGCAACTCGGAACACCGCCTGCTCCATCAATTTCTCTGGACCATGCGCGATTCGCAAAAGAGCGAGCGGCGTCCCGGGCTCAGCTGAGCGCAGAACCGCTGAACTGTTCGAGTGCTCTGGCGCCGAAAGCAACTCCAGGCTCGAGGAGCATGGCTTGAGCCGCTCGCAAACCGGCGTTGGCAAAGCTGCGGTCGGAGCGAACCGCGTGCAGATCCCGCGCCAAGTTCGATGCCGTCAGGTCGGTCGGGAGCAGGGCGGCGGTGGCAGCCCCGAGCTTTTCGACGCAAGCCGCGACGGCGACTTGCTCAGGATGCTGCGGCAGGATGACGCTCGGAAGGCCCGCCCGCAGAACGGCGGTGGCGGTTCCGGCGCCTCCCTGATGGACCACCGCTGCGACGCGAGGCAAGAGCAACGAGTGCGCTACCGGTCGAGACAAGAGCATGATGTCCGACGATGTGTCGCGCCTCGCGCCCTGTTCGGCGGGGAAGTCAATCAACGCCCGCGCACCAATCGCGGAAACGGCAGAAGTCACCGTCGCAAGAAATTCGTCGCCCCCCAAGGCCGCAAAGGAGCCAAGACTTACGTATAGGGGTGGCGTCCCCGCATTCAGAAATTGTTCGACGCTGGCTGGCATGCCTCGAGATCCTGGCGACGCCGCGCTCCAACCGCCGGTCACGATGAGGGAGCCGGACAAACCTCGCAGCTCTGGAAAGAGCGTGGGGCTTGCGGCCACGAGGGTCAACGAGGACCTCTGTGAGAGGAAAAATGCATCGCGACGGCTGAGCAAGGTCGGATGCAACACGGCGAGCCGGGGGTGACGGAGCGGTTGCCATTGAGGCAGCGTATTCAGCAGCACCGTATTCACCACGATCACGTCGTAGGCGGGGGCCAGGCGTTGGAGCTGGTGCAGCAGGATCTCGGATTGAAAGTCGTAGATTTCCCGGTCGACGATCAGCGCCCGCTCGGTTAGGTGAGAAGACTTCGCCGCGAGCTGCCATCCCCGACGCCATTGTTCCGCCGATACGGTACCGAGGCGGGTGCGGCTCAGCCCAAATTCCGCGACGACGTCTGCTTGATGATTCTCACAGGCGATCGTTGGGTCGTGCCCGCGCTCCCTGAGACTCGAAGCCAAGGCCATTGCCGGCACCAGATCGCCCATCGTTCCCAGGACACCGATCAGAACCCGCATGCTGGCCTCAGTTCAACTCGATGTGCGTGGCGCGGTACTCAGCCGGAGATAGCAAGGTGCGAGGCAGGCAATGATCGACGGTTCGGTAGTCGACGTCGGCGAGGCGGTAGTTCCGCCATTCTCCGAAGTAGCCCCGGTCGAACGGCACGACTCCTGCCAAGGCATCGATGCCGATGCCGACGTCGATCACGACGCTACCTGTCAGATCTCGCAAGCGAGAAAGCAGGCGAAGCTTGGCGATGCCGATACCAACCAGGTAGATGTCACACGGGTCGTCGTCGATTTGCTGAATGAGCGAGAGCAGCGTCTGCTCGGGCTCCAGGCACCCTCCGCGGTCGGGAAACGTCACGTACTGGGCGAAACTCCGAACGCCCAGGTACCGCCTGTACGCTGCGTGTTCCAGGAGTCGCCGAATCAGCCTCAGCTTCGTCCCGGAGCCGATCAGACCGATCCGGCTGCCCGCGAAGCGGCGAAACAGCGAGCGGTTGGCGACTGCCGCGTAAATTGGCGCGAAGGGCGTGAATCGTTCCATCACTTGTTCCCCGAGAACCGGCACCCACAGGGCGCGTCGTCCCGGGTTGAGGTCGAAGGTCATTAGGTCATTGCCTTGAAACCCCCGCCACTCGGAGAGTTCGGGGAGCAGGGGCGACCCGCCAAGATCCCTCGCCGCGACCGAACCCTGGAAACGCCCGCTGAGAAAATGGGCTTCGCCGTCACCCAGGCGAATTGCCGAGTACGCTTGCCCGCGTTCGATAGCCGCTTCGATCGCGCTCAACAAGTTTTCGAGAACTTGCGGGAAGGTAGGTCGCCCGGGTTGGGGCATCCAGAGCTCCGGCAACTCGTCGGGGTCGCAATTGCGACACCCTCGAATTTGACGTCGCACCGGCCGAAGACCGCGACTCGGGCGGGATTTTTCGTTTGGATCACGCATGTTTTACCCAGATTAGCCGAGTTTTTTTGGCTAGGCCAACGCCAAAAAGTGCAAGTGGACTCTTCGAATTAGCTGAGTAAAATGGGTACGTTTCCTCAGAACAATCACCATTTGGCTTTACGACCGTCGCCCCGCGGGGCAAGCGAGACGTCGATGAGTATGCAATCCTTCGCCGAAGGGCCGAGTCAGCGGCGGCCGACTCCGAAAACCGCGTTGCCCTCGTGGCGCGACATGCGGCCATTCGGGCGAATGCTTACGGCACCCGCACGAAGGGCCGGGGACCAACGAGCGGAAATTCTCGACGGCTTGAAAGCTCAGTTTCTCGCGGCCGGGTTTCTCGTCTTGCGTGGCTATTCCGGCGTCTTGGATCTGCGGGAAGTCGCGGAGGCCTTGGGCGGGATCTTTCACACCGATGGTGAAGGCAAGCCTGACGTCTACGACGTCCTTTACACGCAACAGGGTAGCACCGACTTCGTGAAGACCAAGGAAAGGGTGGCGCTACACTGGGACGGCTTCTGGTGCGACTTCGAAGCGCACGTCCAGGTCTTTCAATGCCTTGCGGCGC